>JANOAS010000287.1:0-4820 GCA_031411255.1 bacterium | reverse complement strand
CCCCTTCCGCCTTCCCTCTGCCACACTCCCGGCGTCCTGACATTCCGCCCATGACCACCCGCCCCGTCATCTTCATCTCCGCCGTATCCCGCGAACTCACCACTGCGCGGCAGTCCGTGGCCAATTGCCTGACCGCCCTGGGCTACACGCCGGATTTTCAGGACATCTTCCCCATGGCCAGCGGGCCGCTGCTCCAGATGCTGCGGGACAAGGTGGACCGCGCCTCCGCCGTCATCCAGGTCGTCGGGGAGAGCTACGGGGCGGAGCCGGAGGCGCCGCCGCCGGGGTTTGAGCGCTGCTCCTACACCCAGTTCGAGGCGCTCTACGCCCTCCAGCGGGGGAAAAAGGTCTACTACCTCTTCACCGGCCCCGGCTTCCCTGCGGATCCCCACCCGCCTGAGCCGGACGACCTCCGCACCCTCCAGTCCACCTACCGCACCTCCATCAAGGCCACCAGCCACCTGCGTTATCCCGCCGCCACCCTCCCCGAACTCGAAAACACCGTCCTCCGCCTCCGCGACGACCTCGCCCAGCTCCGCATCGAGGCCCAGCGCTGGGCCGCCGACACCACCCGCGGCATAGGCACGCTCGATCACAAGCTCGACGCCCTGCTTCAGGCCCTCCGCAGCCTGCCAGCCGCCACCGCGCAGGCCGCCTCCGGCAAAAGCGGCACCACCCCCGCCGAGCGCATCGCCGCTGCTTACGAGACCCTCGAGAGAGACCTCAAGCTTCCCCCCGGCACCCTGAAGTCCGAACTCCCGGCCCTCGCCGCCCGCCTCCTCCAGGCTCCCGACACCAGCGCCCTCGACCGCGCCTACGCCCTCTTCGCGGAGAAAAAGTACGCCGAGTCCGAAACCGCCGCCCTCGCCGCCCACGCCGAGGCCCTGCGCCGCCAGCCCCCGGACATCACCACCGCCATCCAGGCCCTCGAAGCCGCCGGCTCCGCCGCCACCGCGCAAATTCATTACCCCGCCGCCCTCGCCCACTACGAAAAAGCCGCCGACCTCACCAGCCAGGACCGCGATCCCGTTGAGTGGGCTCGGGTTCGATGGAGATGGGCACTTGCGGTTTACTACCGTGGGGACACTCTTCGTGCCGTTGAGATACTGCACACTGCTATACTCGTGGAGGAGCGGTTGTTGGGGCCGGAGCACCCTGCCACTCTAGCAAGCCGCAACATTTTGTTGGGCTTTGTGTGGGACTGGAGGGCGGAGCCTGAATTGAAAATGCTTGGCATTCACGACGATTTACGCGAGCCTGGGCATCTCGGGACCTTTGTTGGCTCCAAGGGCACCTCAGCCGATGCACGTGTGGCACAGCATCTGCGTAGGGAGTCAGAGTTAGAGCACCCGACCGACGCCCAAGCAGCGGTTCAGGCGCTCACGCTCAAACTGGGATCGGAGCATCCCCGGACCCTGGCGAGCCGTAACTATCTGGCGGAAAGACTTCGGTTGCAGGGAAAGAGCGAAGAGGCGGACGTGGAGAACCGGGCGGTGCTAGCCATCGAAGCGCGGGTGCTGGGGGCGGAGCATCCCGAGACGCTCGCCAGCCGGAACAATCTGGCTAACGCTCTCTGGGTGCACGGCAAGTACGCGGAGGCGGAGGAGGAGCATCGGACTGTGCTCGCCGCGACGGAGCGGGTGTTGGGCCCAGAACACCCTGAGACGAGTCGCAGCCACTACAACCTGGCCCTGTGCCTTGCGACCCAGAAGAAACTGGAGGAAGCCAAAAGGGAAGCCGGGGCGGCGTTTGCTGGGCGACGGAAGATGTTGGGGGAGGCGCATCCTCATACGGTGCAGGCGAAGAAGCTGGTGGATCAACTGGAGGGGATTCAGCCGCCGTTACCAGGCTGTTGACGACCCGCACTTCTCAATAAAGAAAAAACTAGCCATGCCGGGCAACCTAGCCAAACTCTGGTCGCAATGGCCACTAGCGCAATACCCACGTCTTCTCTCGATAGCGGATCTCCTGCGGCAGTTTTGTCTGCTCCCCCGCGTCTGCTGTCGCTGCCAGCCTTTCTTCAGCTCTTTCGTGACAGTCAGGAGCAGGGCAATGACATGCGATTTTGTTTCATCCTCGGCAGCGGGGCGTCTGTTCAGTCTGGAGTACCAACAGGACAGCGGCTGGTCAACGAATGGCTGAGGACGCTCTTCGGCCACCAGTGTCCGGGACAAAAGGAAGACGCCATGCCAGCTTGGGCGGCGGATGCATTCGCAGACATTCCCGGCTTTACTTGGGAGCGAAGGGCGGATTTTTATGGTTACATCTACTCGCGGCGCTTCCCGGACAATGCCTCTGGCCAGGCCTGGCTGCGGCAGCTCATGAATCGGAAAATCCCTTCCTTCGGCTACAGCGTTTTAGCCAGGATTCTCTCCGACACCCGGCACAATCTGGTCATTACTACGAATTTCGACAACCTTGTCCACGAGGCGCTCACAGCCCACGGCCAGCCCCGCGCCTTCATCGCCCACAGTCCGGGCGATGCCCGCTTCATCCCGAACCACGAGGACAAACCTCGCATTCTGAAACTTCATGGCGACATCGACCGCGAGACCTACAATGCAGCCGCACTCATTCACGAGCTGAAGGACGACTGGGTCCAGCCGCTCCAGCACCTTCTCGGCGCCTATACCCCTGTATTTCTCGGTTACGGAGGGTGCGATCCTGGTCTGATGCGGTTCCTTAATAATATTTACCAACCGAGCGACGCCCGCGTGCGCCCCATCTGGGCGTACCGGGTGAACGTGGAGGCGCTCCCCATGGCCAAGGATCCCGCTGCCAATCCCCCTGGGCGACCGGACACCAACTTCGCCACGGAGTTTGCGGGGAAGCACGGCGCATGGTGGCTCCCGACGCCGGGCTTCGATGAACTAATGGTTCTCCTGGCCCATGCCCTCAGCATTCCCCACGCCGGCAAGGAAATCGCCGCAACAGCGGAGCGCCTCCGCGACGACTACCAGAAAAACCTAACCGATGCGCTAAAGAACGCCCGCTCAGCCGACGGATCGAAATGGTGCCCCCAGCTCGACGCCATGACCCGCTTGGCTGAGGAGCACCTCATTGGGGCCAGTGACACGCGCCGCTGGCCCGAGTGGCAAGAGTACATTGAGTCAGCCGTCACGCCTGAGGAAAAGATCAGCCGCTGCCGTGAAGCTGTAGCGAAGCTCCCTGATGATCCTCGGGTATTCGCTCTATTGTCTGATGCCGTTTTCTCAAAAAACCCATCCGACCCCGAGGCAAAGCTAGTTCTCGAACTAGCCATTACAATGGGAATCAGACAATTCGGTCCAGACAGCGAGGAATTACTCTTTGTAAGGAGGGCAGCCGCTTCCCAGAAATCTCGGAGCGGCAGACCGACCGAGGCAGAGCCAGAGTTGCGTGAAATTGTCAAACAACTCACCCTTCTACTCGGAACCGATTCGCCCCAAACGCTGCGAGCCCGAAATATGCTGGCATCATGTCTGAATCAGCAGGGCAAGGCCGCAGAGGCAGAAGCGGAGCACCGCGCGGTGCTTGAAATTCGAGAGCGGGTGCTGGGACCCGAGCATCGTGATACGCTGTCAACCCGAAACAACTTGGCCATCGCGCTCCTTGCGCAGGGGCAAGCCGCGGCTGCTGAGGTTGAACTCCGGGGGCTGCTTGAAGTGCAAGTAAAGCTGTTTGGGGCAGATCATCCCGACTTGCTCATCAGCCGGGGTAATCTGGCGAATGCACTCCGTGCGCTAGGAAAGTACGCGGACGCTGAAGAAGAATGTCGGCTTGTGCTCGCGTTGTGTGAGCGCGTGTTCGGGACGGAGCATCCCTTCACCTTAACCAGCCGAAACAATTTAGCAGCTCTCCTTGATGACCAAGGCAAATTCGCGGAGGCTGAGGCAGAGCACCGGGCTGTCCTGGCCGGGCGGCAGCGTATTTTGGGGTCAGAGGATCCCGACACGCTTTGTAGCCGGAACAACTTGGCTGAGGCGCTTCGTGCACAGGGGAAGGATGAGGAGGCGGAGGTGGAACACCGATGCGTGCTCGCCCTGCGGGAGCGGGTGCTGGGGCTAGAACATGCAGATACGCTAGCAAGCCGGATCCATTTGGCCAATGCACTCCAATCGCGTGGAAAGGCTTCGGAAGCGGAAGCACAGTACCGCGCTGTGTTCGCCGTGCAGGAGCAAGTACTGGGGCCAGAGCATCCCGAGACGCTGGGCTGCCGGAACAATCTGGCCACCGCACTCTGGGCGCAGAGAAAAAATCGAGAAGCGGAGGCGGAGCACCGGGCTGTGCTGGCTGTAATGAAGCGCGTGCTGGGGCCCGAGCATCCCGACACTCTGAAAAGCCGGAACAACTTAGCTGCTGCGTTTCGGGTGCAGGGGAAGCACGCGAAAGCTGAGGTGGAGCACCGGGCGGTGCTGGATTTGCAAGAGCGTGTGCTGGGGCTTGAGCATCCCCACTCGAGCCGCAGCCACTACAACCTGGCTCTGTGCCTTGGGGACCAGAAGAAACTGGAGGAAGGCAAAAGGGAAGCCGGGGCGGCGTATGCGGGGTATCGGAAGATGCTGGGGGAGGAGCATCCTCGTACGGTGGCTGCGAAGGAGCTGGTGGAGAAACTGGAGGGGATGAAATGAAGCGGGAGTTCGGATTTCGGAAGGCGGGTTTCGGATTTCGGACGGGAGGGGCGCGGGGCGCGGGGCGGCGAGGCGGGCCAAGGAAGGGTTGGGCAAGGGAATGGCGGAGGATGGGGCGGGGAGAGGGGAGTGGAGGGCGGGTGCCGGGGTGTGGGGCGGTGGGTCGGGGATGGGGGGGAGGAACCACAGAGAGCACAGAGAGCACAGAGA
>JANOAS010000286.1:0-31928 GCA_031411255.1 bacterium | reverse complement strand
CCCAGTGGCTGAGTCCCTCCGCCATGCAAAATCCATCGCGAAGCGCACTTCTCAAAACCGCCCCCCGCCCGCTCCCCCTTTAGAGTGGCTTCGCGGTTTTTTTGAAAGGCGGCCGGAGGCACGCCACTCCCAGTGGCTGAGTCCCTCCGCCATGCAAAATCCATCGCGAAGCGCACTTCTCAAAGCGCGCCCCCCGCGAAGTGCGCTTCGCGGCCATTACCGAATGGCGGCCAGAGGCGCGCCACTCCCAGTGGCTGAGTCCCTCCGCCATGCAAAATCCATCGCGAAGCACACTTCTCAAAACCGCGCCCCCCGGTCGCACACCCCGGCAAAGGCGCTAATTTCTGCATGACGCCCGGGATTCCACCGCTATCTTCCGCTCAACCTGAAAAGAGGAATGAGAACCGCGGATACAACGGATGTCGCGGATATTGTAAAAGTTGTAGAATGGCGCGCTCTCACCTTCCGGGTGACGCCTGATCTTCCCCAAACTTTCTTAATATCCGAGGTATCCGCGAAATCCGCGGTCTCCACTGTGGAATTTAGGTTCAACCAGAAGGTCCCCCGCCGCAGCCCGCCCGTCATGCCCGACAAAACCCCACGCCTGCCCAAAGCACTCCGCCGCCTCCTCTGGCTGGGCCTCCTTCTGCTCACGCTGGCGGCCCTCTTTTCCGGTCTGCGGCTCTGGCTCGATTCAAAAGGCCGCGCCGTCCTCGCCGCCCACGCGGCCCGGCATCCGGCTCCGGTGAAACCCGCCATGCCTCATGCCGCCGCCGCCCAGCCCAGCAGCATCCCCGCAGCGCAGATCCCGCTTTTTGCTGGTGCGTTCAGCGACGATCCTTCGGAGCGCGAAGCCTTTCTGGCTCTGCTGAAGGACCTCGCCAGCACGTGCAAGACTACTGACCCTCGAAGCCCACAAGCGTTCGACCGGCACCTACCCGGACTCGCTGGACGCGGTGGCTCCGTTTTTCCCCGGCCGCCCGCCGCACGATGTGGCCACGGGGCAGCCGCATTTCTACGAAAAGAAGCCCGACGACACCTTCCGCCTCTGGGGCGCGGGCATCGACCAGAAAAACGACGACGGAGCCGATGGAAAAGACATGCCGTGGGCGCCAAGCCGGGTGCGCTGAAACCGCCACGCAGGAAAAAATCCGCGGCAGGAAAGGCCGAAAGGGCCGCTACTGGCCGGCTTTTGGCTCCGGGGCCGGGGCAGCGGGCGCGGATGGATCCGGGACCGGAGCTGGTGCCGCCGGGGTTGGCTCTGCGGCGGGTGCGACAGGAGCCGGGGCAGCCTTTTGCGCCTTCTCCTGCTCGTCCAGCGCGCGCAAAATCTGCTCGGCATCCACGCGGTCCTGGTTCCACCAGACTTTGGACTTCATCAGGCGGTCAAAGACGGCCCGGCCTTCGGCGTAGTGCCCCCATTTGATGAGGAAGAAGCCGTAGTTGGACAGCATGTGCGTGTTGCCCGGAGCCCATTCGACGGACTGCTCGTAAAGCCGGCGGGAGTCATCGTAGTTGCCCAGTTCGCTCAGCACCTCGGCCAGAGAGGTCAGGTAATACGGATTCTGAGGGTAAAGGGCCCGGGCTTTTTCAAATTTCTCGGCGGCCTTGATGTTCCAGGCACGCGTCACAGCGGCGGGCATGTCATCCTCGTGGGCCAGATTGAAATACGCCCGGCCGTATTTGAACCAGGTTTCGGGGTTTTTCGGGTCCCTGGTCACCGCCTTCTCGTAGTCGGGCAGGGCGCCCAGCCAGTCCTTTGCGTAGGACTTGAACCACCCCCGCTCCACCGCCAGCTCGGCCGGAATGCCGTTCCACGCGCCCCAGAGGATGAATCCCCCCATGGCGGCCGCCAGCAGCGTGAGAAGCGGTTTTTCCCCCGGCACGCGGACGATGCGCTTCGCCTCGCTGTCGAACCCGGGATTCGCCAGCAGGCCAAAGATGGACCCGGCGAGGATGGCGTTGGCGGGGATGTGGAGGTTGAAGTCGATGATCGACTGCACGCCGATGGCCACCAGTCCGGCCACCGCGCCCATGGCCACAGCCAGGCTGTTGCTGGTGGCGTCCCCGGTGCGGTCATAGCGGCTGTTCCGGTACCAGAAGAGAAAACGCAGTCCGTTGCCGCCGTGAACAAGCGCCATCAGCAGCCCAAGGCCGAGCCCCACCGCGCCGTAGTCCGCCAGGAGCTGGGCGTAGTCATTGTGGGCATAAATGGCGCTCTTGTCCCACGCTCCGTTCCAGGAATGCATGTCCTCCGTCAGCTTTCGGGAGTAAAACTCGTAACTCTGCGCGCCGGTGCCCACCACGGGGGAAAGGTGCCACTGTTTCACCGCCAGCTGGGTCAGGGCGGATCGGAAGTCCATTTCATCATTGACGATCTGCCCCTTGTAGGCCTTCTCCAGCATCGACCAGGTCAGGAAAACCAGGAAGCCGCCCAGGATGAGGAACATCGTCCCAAAAGCCGCCATGTATTTCCAGAACTGGGGCCCGAGAAATTTTTTGTAAAGGATGACCGACAGCACCACAAAAGCCGCCAGCCCGCCCGCCCCGGCCACGATGCCGCCGCGGGAGTGCGTCATGGCCAGCGCCACCACCGCCAGGATGAAGCCGAACATGGCGGCCATCCTCACCGGCACCTTTGTCCTGGCAAAGAGCGCCCAGCCGAGCAGCAAAAAGGAGGAGAGAACCAGGAACCCGGCCAGGTGGTTTTCACTGTGGAAGAATCCGCCCGCGTCCTTCGGCCCCGCCTGCCGCGCATAGCCGAGCGAAAAAAGGATGTGCCACGTCCGGTCGCGCTGGCACTGCCAGAAACCGATGGCGAAGTTCGCCGCGATCAGCACGAAAAGTGCGAGGACGAACCATTTCCGCAGCTTCGGGTGCTCCACATGCAGGGCAAAGATGGTGTAGGCGCAGAAAGCGCCGAAAAGCGGCATCAGGTCCTGCCTGGCCAGGTATTCAACCGGCGAGAGCCACGCCCGCACCCCGCAGTAGACGGTGAAAAGCAGTGCCGTCAGCAGGCAGAGGCTGCTCGGCGTGAACTTCGCCCCCTTCCGCAGCCGCACCAGCGCCACCACCCCGGCCAGACCCAGCATCACGTAGCCCGGCCACTGAAACGCCGCCTTCGTCCACGCGCCCACGCTGGCCATCAATAGATAGCCAATCAGAAAAATCAACAGCAGGAGGCCTTGCATGGAGGGCGGAGGGAGAGGGGTGGGAGGGAGAAAGTGCCCCGCCTCCGCAGCAGACTTCACGGTCTGAATCGGAGCGGGTTGAAATTTCATCCTCCCGTAAAGTCGGATTCTCTGCAATCAAAGAATGAAATCTGATTGGAAGAACCGGACAGCCGGTTTAATCTCAGATACCCTTTTCCAAAAATCACCCCGCGCCTCATCCCCCCCACCCACCACGGAATGTCCAGTTCACCCTCCATCATCAGCCGGTCCCTCGCCACGCTGGACGGCATGCGCCGGCTGGCCGTCAGCTGGCTGAAAAACAATCCCGCCGGCGTGATGCTGGGCCTCGCGCTCTTCGGCGTGCTCGTCTGGTTCTACGCGTTCCAGGGCGAGTACAAAAAAACTCACGACGTCACCGCCTTTGCCTGGATCCGGAGCAACTGGGACGAAAAGCACGGCTACGACCATGGTTTTCTCGGGCCGCTCCTCATGATCGTGCTGGCCTGCCTGCGCATGCCCGAAGTTGACCGCACTCCGCGCAAGCCCTCCTACTGGGGCCTGGCCATGTGCGTTTTCGGCCTGCTGCTCTACCTCGTCGCCATCCGCAGCATCCAGCCCCGCATCGCCTGGGGTGCCCTCCCGTTCATCCTCGTCGGCGGCGTCGGCTGGCTGCACAGCCTGCGCGCGGCCCGGCTCCTGGCATTTCCCTTCTTCATCATCTATTTCGTCATCCCCGTCCCCGGCCTGCTCCAGGCGACGAACAAGCTCCAAATTTTCTCCAGCTTCGCCGCCCACTGGCTGGCCACCCACCTCGGCGTGGATGCCATCCGCACCGGCACCAACATCGTCATGAAAAACGCCCTTGGAGCCGAGGGCGGCTCCTTTGACGTGGCGGAGGGCTGCAGCGGCATGAGGTCGCTCATGGCCCTCACCCTCATCAGCGCCGTCTACGCCCACCTCACCCAGAAAACCTTCTGGAAAAAAGTCGTCCTCTTCGCCTGCTCCCTGCCTCTGGCCATCCTCGGCAACTGCCTGCGCCTGACCAGCGTTTTTGTCGTGGCCCGCTTCAACTACGAGTTCGCCAAAAACCAGATCCATGACGGGGCCGGCTTCATCTTTTTCCTCGTCATCGGCCTGGCCGGCCTCATGACGGTGGACTCCCTCCTCAACCGCACCCCGAAGGAGAAAATCGTCACCCGCAAGGTGGTGCGCTCCACCGGCTCCCCCACTCCTGAACCCACCGCCACCACAGAATCATGAGCCCGCAGCCGACAGCACAGCCCGCAGCGCAGCCCGCTGACCCCGCCTTCAACCGCCGGCTCCTCCTGCTTTTTGTCGTAGTCACCTGCGGTCTCTGCACTTCCTTTCTCCTGCCCCGCCGCGGCGCGTTTCGGGATTCCGTCGTCAACATGCGCCTCCCGGAGGAAGTCGGCCTCTGGCGCGGCGTCGTCAACTCGAACGATGCCAAGGAGCGGGAAGTTCTTGGCGACGACATCAACATGCAGAAAAAGAGCTACGTCCGCTGGCGCCCCGGCACTGACTTCGGCGGCCCCCGCTACGAGACCTGCCACGAACTCAACCAGCTGAACGCCTCCATCATCCTTTCAGGAACCGACCTCAACGAGTCCATTCACCGCCTCGAGCGCTGCCTGGAGGCCCAGGGGTTCCGCGATCTCCAAGCCTCCGAAGTCACCGTCAAAGTCGGCGACCGCGACCTGAAAGTCACGCGCATCGCTTCAGTGCGGCCCATCGTCCTCGGCACCAAGGAAAAGCCCTTTATTCTGAAAACCAAGGCCATCAATTACTATTTCTTCGGCGGCAGCCACACCCTGACCAACGACCACTGGGCACGGACCGTCACCGACATGAAGGACCGCATCATTGGCGGCTTCGACCAGCAGTGGGGTTACGTCCTGGTGGGCGGGTTCGTCACTGACGACCTTGCTGCCCAAGGCGTCAGCCTCCAAGACCCCATTTACGGGCCGGAGGGGCGCTCCGCGAAAGAAACAGACGCGCAGCTTTTTGAACTCCTGCGCCAGACCTTCAAGGACTGCATTTCCACGTCCCAGCTCAATTAGCACCGGCTTCGGAACTTTTCACGTTCACCGTTTTTTGTTTTGGAAAATATCGATTTTGCAGATATTCAGTCCGCGTGAGCGAGCGCTACGTCATCAAAGCCAAACTGGGCGAAGGGGGATCAGGCCAGGTCTACCGCGCGTGGGACTCCAATCTGGACCGCACCGTGGCGCTCAAGCGACTGCTGGGCAACGAGAACGGCGATGCCGCCGAACACCTGCGCAAGGACCTCCTGCGCGAAGCCTCCCTCCTTTCCTCCATCCAGCACCCGAACGTCTGCCAGGTCTACGACTTCGGCGTGGATGAGGAAGGCGGCTACGTCGTCATGGAGTTCGTCAACGGCGAGGACCTGGAGGAATCCGCCCGCCGCCGCGTGAGCGTGGATGAGTTTGCGGGAATCGCGGAGCAAACACTGGAGGGAGTCGTTGCCGCGCATGCGAAGAACATCCTGCACCGGGATCTGAAACCGGCCAACGTGATGATCAACTGGCTGCCCAACGCCCAGTTCCGCGTCAAGGTGCTGGATTTCGGACTCGCCCGCTTCGTGCAAAAAGCCGCCCGCCAGCCCGACGAGCCCGCCGCGCAGAGCACGAAGGGCACGATCTATTTCATGGCGCCCGAGCAGTTCCGCGGGAAGGAGCCCGACTCCCGGACCGACCTCTACGCCCTCGGCTGCCTGTTTTTCTACCTCCTCACCGCGCGGCATCCCTTCGACGGAGACACCGTCGGGGAAATCATGGACCGCCACCTGGAAGGACGCCAGTCTGTGCAGCTCAGCGCCCTCCGCTCCGACCTCCCGGCGCCCTACGGCCAGTGGATCGCGTGGCTGATGAACTGCGACCCGCAGCACCGCCCGTCCAGCGCGACGGAGGCGCTCCAGGCCTTCCGGCACCTGCGCATGAGCCTCGGCCAGCCCCAGCCCGCCACTTCATTCCACATTCCCGTCCAGCCGCCCCAGCCAGTTTACCAGCCCGTTTATCAGGCCCCGCCCGGCCACGCCACCGGCAGGGTGCCCGTTGCCCGCCAGGCCACAGGCCAGGTCCCTCGTGCCGCCACCGGGCAGGTCCCGCGCGCGCCCCTCGCCGCAGCCCCGCGTCAGCCGGCCCCTCCCGTTCAGGATGAGGAGGAGATGGATGACGATGCAGCGGCGCGCGCCGAAGCCGCAAAAAAGCGCAACATCATCGTCGCCATTTCCATCGGAGCTGCAGCCGCCCTCGCGGCAGCCGGTTTCGCCATCACCAATCGCCCAAAACCCGTCCCTCCCGACGTCACCAGTGGCGCCAAGTCCCAGCCTGCCTCCCAGCCCCAGCCGTCCCCGGAGCCGCCACCGACCGCCGCCACCGCCGCCGCAGCCGCGATGGCCCCCGTCGTCACCCCCATTGCCCGCGTCTCCAGCCCGCCCCAGGCCACGTTGATCGCCTGGTTTGATGCCCACGAGGGCGTGGGCGTCTTCGAGCAGGCCGGTCTGGTCCCCTCCGTCCAGGACAATCCCGTCGACCACTGGAACGACCGCGCTCCTGGCGCCGGGAACAACCCCGCCATTTACCACGACGTCACCGTGGAAAAAAGCGCGGCCAAACACCTCCCCATCCTGCGCAACGCCGCCAGAGACAAAGCCGGGCTCCGCGGCACCCATCCCGTCATCCGTTTCGAGGGTGAGGACAACCTCGTCTCAGGCCGCGGCCGCCGGGATGCCTCCACTGGCAACCCGCTGGAGGGCCAGTTCTCCGCCGGCACCGCCACCATCGTCATGTTCTTCCGCCTCAAGGAATTCCGGAAGGATGAAAAACCGCGCCCCATCCTCGCCATCCAGTCCCGCAAGCTCCTTCCCGGCTGGGTCATGCAGATGGCCGGCACCACCCTCGGCGCCGGTCCTGCCGGCCAGCCCCCCGTCCTCTCCCTCACCTACCCGCCCGGTGCGCATGATTTCCGCACCGCCAGCCTCGTCATCACAAAAAACGGCCCCGCCTCCCTGCGCCTCCGCCTGCCCGACGGCGGCACCCTCACCGCCGTCCCCGTCAACACCCTCGGCCTCCCCGCCGACCCCACTCTCGAGATCCGCCTCGGCGGCGCCCGCCTGCGCAACGGCCCCGTTGAATACTTCTCCGGTGACCTCGCCGAAGTCCTCATCTACAACACCGCCCTCACCGCAGCCGACGTCACCGCCGCGGAGGACTACCTGCTGACGCGGTATTGCAAATAGGGCGGCGGGCTCCGCATCGGATTCCCGCCTACGCCGCGATGCAGGTTCATCCCCGAAGACCGGGGCTTGACCCCCTGCCCCATCCACGGCAGCATGCGGCTGTATGACACTTCTCACTACCCCGCTCCGCTTCCTGGCTGCGCCCTTCGCGCTGCTGGCCCTCTCCGCCCTCACCGCCAAGGCTGACACAGCCCTCAACCAGCCGCCGCCCGGCTACACCGCCCTGTTCAACGGCAAGGACCTCACCGGGTGGTTTGGCCACAAGGGCGAGGACCCGCGCAACCTCTTCGGCAAGTCCGCTGAGGAGCTGGAAAAAATCTACGCCGACTCGATGGCCGATGTGAATGCCCACTGGACCGTGCAAAACGGCGAACTCGTCAACGACGGACACGGCCTTTTCCTCACCACGAAAAAGCTCTACCGGGACTTTGAATTCATGGTCGAGTACAAGACCGTCCCCCTTGCCGACAGCGGCATCTACCTCCGCGGCTGCCCCCAAGTCCAGATTTGGGACACCACGGAGGAGGGCAAGTTCAACCTCGGCGCGGACAAGGGCTCCGGCGGCCTCTGGAACAACAGCCCCGGCGCCCCCGGCAAGGACCCGTCAAAGAAAATGGACAAGCCTTTCGGCGAATGGAATTCTTTTAAAATCACGATGATCGGCGAGCGCGTGACCGTGGTTTTCAACGGTGAAAAAGTCGTCGACAACGCCGTCCTCGAAAACTACAACGACCGCAAGTCCCCCATCTTTGCCCAGGGGCCGCTCAAGCTCCAGACCCACGGCAACGAAATCCGCTGGCGCAACATCTTCATCAAAGAACTCGACTCCGACTCCGCCACCGCCGCCCTCCGCGGAAACGCCGAGGGCTACACCCGCCTCGACAACGGCAAGGACCTCTCCAACTGGGGCGGCGCCGCCGACAACTACGAGGTCCACGAAGGTGCCATCCGCTGCAAGCCCGGCAAAGGCGGCGTCCTCCACACCAAGGAAGAATACGCCGACTTCAACGTCCGTCTTGAGTTCAAACTTCCCCCCGCCGGCAACAACGGCCTCGCCATCCGCTACCCCGGCAAGGGCGACACCGCCTACACCGGCATGACCGAGATCCAGGTCCTCGACACCGAGGACAAGGCCTACGCCACCATCGATCCCCGCCAGGCCTGCGGCTCCGTCTACGGCACGATCGCCGCCAAGCGCGGCTTCCTCCGCCCCACCGGCGAGTGGAACTACTACGACATCACCGTGAAGGGCTCCACCATCCGCGTCCAGCTCAACGGCACCACCATCCTCGACGGAGACGTCGCCAAGGTCGACCCCGCCACCGTCATGCACAACAGTCCGCACCCCGGCAAGGACCGCACCACTGGCTTCTTCGGCTTCGCCGGCCACGGCGATGCTGTCGAGTTCCGGAACGTCTTCATCAAAAAGCTCTAACCGTCCTCCTGCCAGGAGTCCGGCCCTTTCCTCAAGCCCCCGCCCGGTCATCCGGCGCGGGGGCTTCTTCTTGCCGCAGCCATCCCGCCCTCTCCTCGCACTTTTGAGAGAACGCGGTGAATCATTTTGCCAAGATGAAATTTCCCGCTATGCTCGAACGTAATCTCAGTTGTTATGGTGAAAAAGCTCCTTCGTCCCGTCCCCTTCTCCGCTCTCGTGGCCGCCTCCCTTCTGGGGGTTTCCTGCGGGCCGGACCGCGTTTTGCAAACCGGTCCGGATGGCAACATCTTCCTCAACCAGAAACCGCCGCGCTACGGCCACAGAGGCACGGACAGCCCGTCTGATGACTTGGATGCCCAGCCGTCCCCCGGCAGGAAAAAAGTGCGCGGCCAGGGCGAGGGCGGCGCAGGCCGCACCGCCATCCTGGACGATGCTGACAGCAGCACACCAACGTCCGATGATTCCGATCCGTCACCGAAAAAACGGAATTCCGACTTTGGCACCGCGGACGCCGGGTCAAATGACGAGCCTAAAAAAGAGGACCACCCTCCGGTGAAGGAGAAAGAGGAGAAGAAGGACACCGCCGAAACCGGCGGCAGCAAGCCCTTCGGCATCCCCGTTCCCGGCAAAAAGGACATGGTCTACAGCCCCTACGACTCAAAGGCCGGTTACGTCGACGTCAGCGGACTGCCGCGCGGCTCCGAGGTGCGCTGCCCCTACACTAAGAAAATCTTCCGCGTTCCCTGACCGCCCGGGGAGGGGTTTTTCCTCCCGGATTTTGCAAAAGGCCGGCGGACCTCCGCCGGCCTTTTTTCTTTGGTGGCGTGGACGCCGGAGCCGTGCTCCAGTGCCCGCTCTCCGGCCCCCGGGCGGAGCCCCCCCGCAACGCACGTCTCTCATGAATTTCGAATCCAAGGTTCTCACCATTTTTGGCCCCGGCCTGCTGGGAGGCTCGCTCGCGGGTGCGATCAAGCGCGCCGGGCTCGCCGCAGAGGTGCGCATCTGGGCCAGGCGGCAGGAGGCCGCGCAGGCTGTGGTGGAAAAAGGCTGGGCCGACTTCGCCACGGATGACGTGGCCGCCGCCACCCGGGATGCTGACTTCCTCATCCTCGCCACCCCCGTCGGCGTCATGAAGACACTCGCCCCGCAGATCGCCGCCGCCTCGCCCGCTGAGAGCGCCGTCATTACCGACGTGGGCAGCGTCAAGCAGTGCGTGGCCGAGTTCGTCGCCCCGGCCCTCCTGGAGTGCGGATACGCCTTCATCGGCAGCCACCCCATGGCCGGACGGGAAAAGACCGGCCTGGAGGCTGCAGACCCCGGCCTTTTCACCGGCCGCGCCTGCCTCGTCACCCCCGGCGCGGCAAAATACCTGGAGCCTGCCAGTGAGCGGGTCCGCAACTTCTGGCGCGCCCTCGGCTGCCGCGTCTACGACCTCACCCCGGCCCGCCATGACGAGGCCGTCGCCGCCATTTCCCACCTCCCGCACGTCGCCGCCGCCGCCGTGGCCCGTGCCGCCCTCCTGAACCAGGAGTCGTTTGTCGATTTTGCCGCAGGCGGCTTCCGCGACACCACCCGCGTCGCCGCCGGCCCGCCGGACATGTGGACGGAGATCCTCCTGGAAAACCGCACCGCCGTCGCCGCCGCCCTGCGCGGGCTTCAGAGCCAGCTCGGAGAAGTGCTTGCATCCCTCGAAAACCTGGATGAAGAAGGACTCCGCCGTTTCCTGGCGGATGCACGGCGGCTCCGGCTGCTGGCCAAATAAGCATCAACAGACTATCGCATCATGGCAGAATTTCACGTCAAGAGGGGCAAGCTCATTTCCTGCACCGTCACGGTGCCGGGAGACAAGTCAATTTCACACCGGTCAGTCATGATCGCCGCCCTTTCCAACGGCACCTGTGTCATCGACGGCTTCCTGCCCAGTGAAGACTGCCTCAGCACCATGCGCGCCTTCCGCGCCATGGGCATCCGCATCGATTGCCCTGCGGAGGAGGACCTGCACAACGGCGCCGCCACTGCGGGCGGCATCCAGATCACCGTCCACGGCCGCCGCGGCCTGCTCACCGCCCCCACCGTGCCCATCGACTGCGGAAACTCCGGCACCACCATGCGCCTGCTCAGCGGCGTCCTCGCCGCCCAGCCCTTCCGCACGGAGCTTTTTGGCGACCCCTCCCTTTCCAAGCGCCCGATGAAGCGCGTCATCGAGCCCCTCACCCTCATGGGGGCTGACATCAAATCCATGGGCGAGAACAGCGCCCCGCCCCTCATCATCCAGGGCGGCAAGCTCCAGCCCATCGACTACAAGCTCCCCGTCGCCAGCGCCCAGGTGAAGAGCGCCATCCTCCTCGCCGGCCTCTTCTGCCAGGGCAAGACCACCGTCACCGAGCCCCTGGTCACCCGCGACCATACGGAAAAGATGCTCGACTATTTCCGCGTCAAAACCGTCCGCAACGGCAACGAAATTTCCATCTACGGCGGCCAGATCCCCGAGTCCCGCGACTTCACCGTGCCGGGCGACATTTCCTCCGCCGCCTTCTGGCTCGTCGCCGCCGCCGCCCAGCCCGGCTCCGAGCTGCACATCAAAAACGTCGGCCTCAACAAGACCCGCACCGGCATCCTCCAGGTCCTCACCCGCATGGGCGCCCAGATCAGCGAGGTCGTGGAGACTTCCGACGGCGGCGAACCCATCGGCCACATCGTCATCCGCGGCACCCAGCTTCGCGCCACCACCATCGGCGGCGAGGAAATCCCCAACGTCATCGACGAGCTGCCCATACTCGCCGTCGCCGCCGCCCTCGCCGAGGGCCGCACCATCATCAAGGACGCCCACGAACTCCGCGTCAAAGAGACCGACCGCATCACCGCCGTCGCCAACAACCTCCGCGCCATGGGCGTCACCGTCCGCGAGCTTTACGACGGCATGGAGATCGAGGGCGGCGCCCAGATGAAGGCCCCCGCCCACAAGCTTCCCAGCTGCGGCGACCACCGCATCGCCATGGCCTTCGCCATCGCCGGTCTTTTCGCCGAGGGCGAGACCGTGATCGAGGGCGTCGAGTGCGTGGACACCAGCTACCCCGGCTTCGCCCGCGAGTTGAAGCGCTTTCAGAGCCACGAAGTCTCCGAGGAGATCACCACCCCCGTCATCTCCCACATGCCGCACCGCGACCCCGCTGCCGCGAAAAAAGGCCTCCTCGGCAGCCTCGGTTTCGGTGGTGGAAAGAAGGACGCCGTCCCTGCCAATGGCGACGCCCCCAGCCTCCTCCCCATCGACCCGCCAGCCGCAGCCGGCGACACCTCCGCCGGTTTCGCCGCTCACCTGAAGACCACCCTCGACACCCAGAAGACCGACAGCCAGCCCGTCGACTTCATCGTCATCGCCATCGACGGCCCCGCCGCCTCCGGCAAAAGCAGCGTCTCCCGCCTCCTCGCGGAAAAACTCGGCTACGTCCACGTGAATTCCGGTGCCATGTTCCGCGCCGTCACCTGGGCCGCCCTCTCCGCCGGCGTCTCCCCCTCAGACCAGGCCGCCGTCGCCGCCCTCCTCGCCCGCATCGACCTCGACTGCGGCATTTCCATGGGCCGCTCCACCATCCTCGTCAACGGACAGGACCCCTCCAGCAACCTCTACCACGAGGCCATCAACAACGGCGTCTCCGCCGTCGCCACCTACCCCGAGGTCCGCACCAGACTCATCGACCTCCAGCGCGACTACGCCTCCGTCGCCAACATCGTCATGGAGGGCCGCGACATCGGCTCCGTCGTCTTCCCGAACACACCCTACAAATATTACATCGACGCCAGCCCCGAAGTCCGCCAGAGCCGCCGCGCCGCCCAGGGCCACGCCGACGACCTCACCAAGCGCGACGAGACAGACAGCACCCGCGAAGTCGCCCCCCTGACCATGGCAGACGGCGCCCACTTCATCGACAGCTCAAACCTCGCCATCCACGAAGTCGTCGAAGCCATCATCGAAGACCTCAAGGCAAAGGGCCTCCCCGTCCGCCTCGCCGACGAATAGCCCCCTCCCTTCCCCGGCCGGACCACCCGCATGCATCCCCTCTACCGCTTCGGCCACACCCTTTCCCGGGCCATCTCCTGGCTCTGGTACGACTTTCGCGTCATCCATCCCGAGCGCCTCATCCGCAGCGGCCCCTGCCTCATCGTGTGCAATCACGAAAGCTTCCTCGACCCCCCCGTCGTCGGCTGCGCCTACGACGAGCCCATCTGGTACCTCGCCCGGAAGTCCCTCTTCACCGGCGCCGGGAAATGGG
Organism: bacterium; assembly: GCA_031411255.1. Lineage (GTDB taxonomy): Bacteria > Verrucomicrobiota > Verrucomicrobiia > Verrucomicrobiales > V1-33 > JANOAS01. The sequence continues at coordinate 18,770 of JANOAS010000286.1, read as the reverse complement.
CCTATCCCAGGCTCAACTGCATCCCCGTGGATCAGGATGGCCCCGACTTCTCCGGGCTGAAAAACATCATCAAACTCCTCCAGCAGGGCGAACGCGTCCTCCTTTTCCCGGAGGGCGCCCGCACCCTCACCGGAGAAATCCAGAAAGGTGAAGCCGGCGTCGGCCTCGTCATCGCCAAAGCCCGCGTCCCCGTCCAGCCCCTCCACCTCCACGGCACCTACGAGGCCCTCCCCCGAGGCTCCAGCCGCCCCCGCTTCAGCAAGTTCCGCCTCGTCGTCGGCGAGCCCATCCACTTCACCCCCGAAGAACTCGCCTCCCGCACCCGCGAAGGCTACCAGGCCCTCAGCGACCGCGTCATGCGCGAGATCGCCGCCCTCGAAATCCCCGACGGCCAGACCTGATCCCCGGCAGTCTCCATTCGGCCCGGGCGTCATTTTCATGTTTCGGGAACCCAGCCAGCCAGGTTGCCGCCATCACCCTCCCCCGCTGACGACGCAAAACTTCCCGTTTTTCCAGCGCAGGTCACGCGCTTTCGGTCCAAACTTCAGGGCCATTCCGCGCCCATCATGGCGCGCGAACCGGGTGTAGGGCCCGCAGGGCACGAGATCGCCAGGTTCGTTGAATTGGAAATACCAGGTTCTGGAAACCTCCGGGGGCAGCGCCGCTTCCGTGATGTCCACCCAGCGGTCGTTCTCAAGCCGGTGGATCCACGTGTCAGCACCACTGGGCTCACTTCCGCCGGCGAACGGCCGGGCCGAGTGGCTGGCTGCGATGGTCCGGCCCTCCTCGTCCTCGAAAAGCCTCAGATACAGCATCGAATCCGCATCTGGCCCCTCGTAGGGATTGTCCTTGCAGTAATGCAACCGCCTGCCGCATTCATCATAGTCGCCGAATTTGTCCTTCAGATAGACCCGTCGTCCAACTTCAGACATGCTGGAGACAGCGGCGGACGGCAGAGTCAAAACCGCGTCCGACAGCCGGGCCGGCGACCTCAGCCTCGGAGCCGTCGAGCAGGAAACCAGGGCGGCCGCCAAGCTTGGTAGAAGCAGGCGCATCGTCATAGGAAAGGATCGATTCATGACCGGAAAATACGCGCACCCGCTGCCAGCCTTTCACGGCATCGCCAGTTTTCCCTGCGCACTACGCCAGCCCGCGCTTCCCCAGTTCGCTCACCGTCCAGGCGTATTCATTCACCAGCTGGTCCTCCACACTGCCGCTTCGCAGATTTTCCGGGAGTACCTCCCAGGTGTAGGTCTCCATTTCCAGGTGCTGGCAGAGCCCCGGCTGTGCCTGGAGCGCATCCAGCACGCCGCTCAGGTGGTCCCGCGTGGTGCCGAAGAGCGGGTCCGGCTCGTGATGCAGCGGGACGTGGAAATGCACGCGCCACTCCTCGCCAATTTCACTCTCCGGCAGGGCCAGCGCCTCCGGCAGGTCGCGCACCCGGCGCAGGGTGCCATCCGCCCGGCGGATGATCGTCTGGTGGAAATACACATCGTCGGCAAACGATGCGAGCCGCGCCCGGGCCGCCGCCACCGGTTTCAGCGCCAGAGCGGAACTGAGATGAAGCTTGCTGATTCGTATGCCCGCCGCCGCCAAGTTCCCCAGCGCAGCCGCCGGCTCCTCATACTCCACGCCCAGGTGGCAGGTGTCGTAGTTCAGCCCGACAAAGCGGCGAAACTCCGCCGTCGTTTCAGGAAAATCCTCATCCATCCGCGCAAAGAAGGCCGCGCTCTCGCCGCTGGTTTCAAAGTAGCCGAGCGGCTCCGGTTCCAGCCCCAAGTGCAGCTCCCGCCCGCTTGAGGCGCTGCGTTTTTCGATGTGGCGGAAGCACTCCCACAGGTTGCGGCGGATGGCTGCTTCTTGCGCCTCGCTTTTCACCAGTTCCTTGTGGGAGCCCGGCAGCGTGCTCACACTGCCCGCCACCCCGGCCGGCACGATCTCCGCGATCAGGTCAAAAAGCCGGTTCGTATACTCCAACCGCTCCGGCGAACTCCAGTCGGGCAAAAACACCTGCTCCTTCACGCGCTGGCCGTGGAATTTGCCGTAGGGAAATCCATTGATGGTAAAAACGTAGCAGTTCTCCTTTTCCAGCCACCGCTGAAAGGCGAGTCGGTCGGCCCCGTCGCGCGCCAGTTCATCCGCCGCCAGCACGCCCAGCCGCAGCCCGATGGCATACGACTTGTCCGCCGGGCAGACGCGCCGCCGCACGGCCATCACGTGGGTTTCCAGCGCGCGAAAAACCTCCCCCCACGTCTCGCCGCGGTGGATGTTCGTGCAGTAGGCCAGGTGCAGTCCGTGCTTCAGCTCCATGATTTTACAGGTCCTGCTTCCGCAGCAGTTTTGTCGGAATGAGAATCTCCTTCGGCACCGCCTCGCCCTTGAAGTGCTTCACGATGGCCTGCGCCGTCTGCTTGCCGATCTGGTCCGGGAACTGCACCGGGTCGCCGTAAATCTTGCCCGCCTTGATCGCCTCGCGCCCTTCCGGCTGGCCGTCAAAACCGATGATCTTCACGTTGTTCCGGCCCGCCTTTTCCAGCGCCGCCAGCGCCCCCAGCGCGCTGTGGTCATTGATGGCGAAGATGCCCGCCAAGTCCGGGTTCGCCTGCAGCGCATCCTCCGCACACTTGAAGGCGCCCTCCCGACCTCCACCGCCCGGCAGCTCGCCCACAATGGTGATCGGGGCCGCAGGGTGCGCCGCATTGTGCGCGTCGATCACCTCGCGAAATCCCTTCACCCGCAGGATGCAACTCTCCACCGCATTGTGGTGAATGACCACCACCTTGCCCCCGGCTGCTCCCAGCGCCTCGATCATCCCCTTACCCGCCTCCTGGCCTCCGGTCAGGTTGTTGCTGGCGATGTGGGAAACAATCTTCACCCCTTCCGCCAGGCACGCGATGTCTGCCGTGAAAACTGGAATGCCCGCGTCATTCGCCTCCTTCACGGAAATGCCGATCGCCTTCGAGTCACACGGACACAGCACAATGGCGGCGCATTTTTTGACAATGAAGTCCTTCACCTGGTCGCGCTGGATCTCAGGCTTGAACTCACCGCTCACCGTCACCACCTCGTAGCCGCTTTTCGCCGCCTCGCTTTTCAAGTTGTCGCTGATTTCCTTAAAGAAAGGATTCGTCAGCGTCAGGACGGAAAGGCCGATCACCCCCTTCGATCCGCCAGGCTGGCCACCGGCGGGCGCGGCGGTTTCCTTCGAGCAGCCGGTGAAAAGGAGTGAGGCGAGAGACAGGATAAAGGCGGAGCGTTTCATGAGCGGGGTTTTTAGGGAAAGTGAGTCAGGGTTCAGGAAAGATGCGCCAGCGCGTCCCTGGCCGAGGTGCCCTCGTGCACCACGGCCATGAGGGCGCGGGTGATGGCCTTCGGGTTCGGGTGGTGAATGATGTTCCGCCCGTAGACGATGCCCGCCACGCCCTGCTGCATCAGCGCCTCGGTCCGGGCCAGGATCTCCTCGTCACTCACCCGGCCGCCGCCGCGCACCAGTACGGGAATGCCGCAGGCCGTTTCCACCACCTTGTGGTAGATGGACACATCATCCGTCGGGTCAGCCTTCACGATGTCGGCACCCAGCTCCACCGCCTGCCGCACCAGCGGGATGATCTTCTTTTCATCCCCGTCCACCATATAGCCGCCGGCCTTGTCATTGGCCTGGAAAACAAGCGGCTCGATCATCATCGGCATCCCGTAGTGGTCGCACTCGACCTTCAGACGCAGGATGTTTTCCACGCACTGGTCGTGCACCTCCGGCGCGCCGGGGATCTGGAAAAGATTCACACACACACAGGCCGCATCGTGCCGCACCGCCTGGAGCGCCGCCTCGTCCAGCATCCGGCTGAACCGAGTCTCCGGCAGCTGCTTTCCGTAGATGTTCGCCACATCCACCCGCAGCACCAGCGAGGGCTTTGCCCGCCCCGGGATGAACTGCAGATGCCTCGCCTGGCCCGTGGTCAGCTGGATGGCGTCCGGCGCCGCCTCCACCACGGTCTGCACCGCCTTCCCCAGGTTTTCAATGCCCTGGAGGAAGCCGAACTCGTTGAAAAATCCATGATCAATGGCCACGTCGAAGCATTTGCCATCGACGCCAAACAAACGGTGAAAACGCGCTTTGGAACTCATGCGGGCGGACTTAAACCGGAAGCCCCGCCCTGGAAAGGGGGAAATTCCCCCATCCTCGCCTGGTAGACCATCCGGGGGGGCGGATTCCCGCCAGATTTCCCCCGCGCCGCCTGGCAAATCTCTCGATCCTCGGCACATTCCCAGCGTGCTGACTCTCCCACCTCTCCGCGCCCGCGTCCGCCGCTGCCTGACCAGCGGGCTGCTCTCTTTTGCTCCGCTCCTCTCCGCCCAAGAGCCCGCCCCCGCCCTTGCTCCGCCCCCGGCCGCACCGGTATTAACGACCACCGTCTTCGCCGGGCCGGGTCTGGTGAGCCATCCTGTCGCCGTCGCGGTCAATGACCAGGGGCGCGTCTTCATCGCCGCCAGCCATCGCGCCCAGGGGCGCGGCGTAGTCTCCACAGAGGGGCAGCCGGGCCGGGTCGCAGAGGACCTCGGCCTCTCCAGCACCAGGTCCCACGCCCTTCTGCTCCGCTCCTGGCTGGCCCGCGGGGAGTTAAAGCCCGAGATCGACCGGCTGGGCGACCTCTTCATGCCGGGGGAGGATTTCCTGAAAAAGTTCAGCGAGGAAATCATCCAGCTCGACGACGAAAACGGCGACGGCGTGGCGGACCAGCACAGTGTTTTTGCCGGAGGCTTCAACGAGGACGGCGAGGGACCGGCCGGCGGGCTCCTCGCGGCGGCGGATGGCACACTCTATTTTGCCTGCTCCCCCACCCTCTGGGCGCTGAAGGACCCGGACCAGGCGGGACGCTCCGTGCGGAAAAACGCCCTCGCCACCGGCCTCGGCATCCGCGCCGGGTGGGCCGGCCACGAACTCCGCAGCCTCGTTCAGGGGCCGGACGGACGCCTCTATTTCTGCCTCGGTGACCGCGGCTTCAGCACGAGGGCCAGGGAAAATCGCGGCTGGTTCAGCCCCGGCGAGGGCGCCGTTTTCCGCTGCTGGCCGGATGGCTCCGGGCTCGAGCTTTTCGCCCGTGGCCTCCGCCGCCCGTCACAGCCGGCCTTCGATGATCTGGGCCGCCTCTTTGTCGCGGACGCCGGCCCGGACGACACCACCGGCCGCCTCTACTACGTCCCGCCTGGTGCGGATTTCGGCTGGGACGCCTCCGCGCAGGACACCCCGGCTGCCGCTGCGGACCTCGCCGCCTCCGCCGCCGTCCTGCCGCCTGCCGGTTCGCTGCCGCCCGCCCCGGCCGCCTTTCTTTTTAATCCCGGCCCGCCTCTTTCCGCCGACCTCGCCGGGCATTTCCTTCTTAGTGATTTCCGTCCGGGAAATCCCGAGGCCGGCCTCTTTGCCGTTCACCCGGAGCCCTCGGGCGCGGGCTTCACCGTGCCCGCCCCGCGCCGGGTGGATGCCATCACTTCAGCCGCAGCGCTCGCTTTCGCTCCAGACGGCCGCCTCCTCGTGGCGGACTGGGGCCCGTCCCCCGGCCTGAATGACAAGGGCCAGGTGCTCGCCCTCACCCACGCCGACCCCGCCACCACCACGCTGAACACCGAGTCCGCCGCCCTGCTCAAGGCCGGCTTCCGCCGCAAGACCTCCGCCGAACTCGCCCCCCTCCTCAGCCACGCCGACCTCCGCCTCCGCCTCCGCGCCCAGCAGGCCCTCGTGGAAAAAGGATGGGCCGTCGCCCAGCCCGTCTTCGCCCCGGCGCTCAAGCCTGGCCTGCCCGCCGCCGGCCGCCGCCACGCCCTCTGGGGCCTCGGCCAGCTCGGGCGGGAGCAGCCGCTTCTCCTCGCCCCAGCCCGCGCCCTCCTGCGCGACCCCGACCCCGCCTTCCGCGCCCAGGCCTGCACCGTCCTCGGCGAAGCTCGCGACACAGATTCCGGCCCCGCCGTTCTCCAGCTCCTTCAGGATTCCGAGCCCGCCGTCCGCGCTGCCGCCTGCCCCGCCGCCGGCCAGCTCGCCCCGGACGGCGCCCTCCCCGCCCTCCTCGCCGTTCTCCGGACCAATCCAAATTCCGACCCCTTCCTCCGCCACGCCGCCGCCACCGGCCTCGCCCGCCTCGGCCAGCCCCGCGCCATCGTCGATGCCGCCCTGCATGATCCCGACCAGCCCGTCCGCCTCGGCACCGTCCTCGCCCTGCGCCAGCTCGCCAGCCCGCTCGTCTCCGCCTTCCTCGCTGACTCCGACCCCGCCGTCGCCACGGAGGCGGCCCGCGTCATTTATGATCTCCAGCTTTTCTCCGAATTTTCCGCCCTCTCTGCCACCCTGAGCGCCAGCCCGCCACCCCAGCCCGCTCAGCTCCGCCGCGCCCTCGCCGCTGCCGCCTGGCTCGGCCGCAGTGAGGATGCCACCCTCGTCGCCAACTTCGCCGCGCGCGAGCCTGGCGCTCCGGACGACCTCCGCGTCCTTGCCATTTCCCTGCTGGAAAAGTGGGACGCCCTCCCCGCCCGCGAGCCCGTCCTCGCCCGCCACGCTCCCCCGCCCGCTCGCGATCCCGGCCTCGCCCGCCGCGCCGCCCGCGCCCAGCTCCCCGCCCTGTTGAAGTCCGCCTCCCCCGCCGTCCAGCAGGCCGCCACCGCCCTCTCCACCACCCTCGGCCCGCCGCCGCCCGCCACCGCCTTTGTCACCACCCTCGCAGACCCGGAGTCTCCTGAGGGCCTGAAGTTCGTCGCCCTCAGGTCCCTCGAGGACAGCGCCTCAAAAGACCCCGCCAACTTCGTCGCCGGCCTCACCGCCGCCCTGCGCTCCCCCGGCTCACCCCGCCTCCGGGCCGAGGCCCGCACCCTCCTCGCCCGCCGGGATCCTGCCCAGGCCATGACCCTCGCCAGCGACGCCCTCGTCTCCGGCGCTCCCGTGGAAAAACAGGCCGCCGTCCGCCTCCTCGACCGCCTCCGCACTGCGGATGCCGACCGGAGCCTCTCCGAACTCCTCCTCCGCCTCCGCCTCGGCTCCCTCGATCCCTCCATCGTCGTCGAGGTCCTCGAAGCCGCCGAGCGCCGCGCCGCCCCCGACGGCCCCGGCAAAGCCTTCGCCAGCCAGCTCGACGCCCTCAACGCTGCCCAGGCCACCGCCGCAGACCCCCTCATGCCATGGCGCGGTGCCCTGGCCGATGGAGACCCCGTCACCGGCCGCTCCCTCTTCCTCACCAGCAGCACCCTCCAGTGCACCCGCTGCCACCCGCTCGACGGTCGAGGCCCCGGCACCGCCCCCGACCTCGCCGGCCTCGCCTCCCGCCTGAATCCCGCCCAGATCCTTGAGTCCACCGTCCAGCCCTCCGCCCGCCTCGTCCCCGGCTACGGCATGGTCAACCTCACCCTCCTCAACAGCTCCACCCTCACCGGAACTCTCATCGAGCAAACCCCCACCACCCTCACCCTCCAGACCAGCACCGCCCTCCGCACCCTTCCCCTCTCCCGCCTCACCCCCGCCTCCCGCAACCCCGCCCCCGCCAGCCCCTGCCTCCCCCTCGGCACCCTCCTCACCCTCCGCGAACTCCGCGACCTCAACACCTGGCTCCGTTCTCTGGACCATTGAGGGGATGGGGGTGGTTGTCGGTTATCGGTTATCGGATAAAAGTTATCAGTTATCAGTTATCAGTTATCAGCCCCACAAAACGCAGCTCCGGAATTAGCATTTAGCAATTAACAATCATCAATTAGCATTTTCCGAAAATCCCCATCACGAAGCTTCCAACAAGGAGGTGAAGCTCCCCCCCAAAAAAATTCCGCATTCCGCATTCCGCATTCCGAAATCCTCCTTCCCCGCCCATGCCCACCCCAACGCGTTTCCAAAAATTCCTCCGCTTCGCGCTCGCTCTCCTCATCCTCGCCGCCCTTTTCAGCGGCCTGCGACTCTGGCTCGACGCCCGCGGCCGTGCCATCCTCGCGAAGTTTCCCAGCCGCACTCCGGCTCCGCAGAGGGCCGCTGGCCTGCCTGGCTCTGGAAAAAAGGACAGCATTCCCGTCGCGAACGTCCCGCTTTTCGCCGGCATTTACAGTACAGATCCGGCAGTGCGCGAGGCTCACGCGAAGTTGCTGAAGGATCTCGAAGAATTTAGAAACGCCACCTATGCGGAAGGGGTGAGAACAGACGGACGCATCGATTTTCTGGTGCTCCTCCGGAAGCTCAGCCTGCCCACACCCAACGGCATGACCCAGGCCCAGGCTGCCACCGCCTTTCTCGCCTACGCGAAAAAACTCGCCCCCTTCCTGGCGAGTCTCCACGCGGCAGCCGATGGCAGTTCATGGAACCTTGGCCCGCTCCCGTACGTAACGGATAGGGAGCGCGAGAGGACCGGCATGGCAGCATCCTCCCTGCTAATGAGCGGGTCGTCGCTGCTCACTTTCGTCACCGCAGCCCACCTGACCTGCGGCCAGCCCGGCGAAGCACTCGCCACCTGGCAGGACATAGCCCGCCTTTCCCGCAAGGAAAGTGAGCCAGACAACGCCGTGCGGATGCTTGTGCGAAGTAGCATGCAAGCCATGGCAGGCGGCACCATCCCCTTGGGATTCGGCCCCAACGGCTGGCGGGATGCCGACCTTGCCGCCATTTCCCTCGAACTCGAATCGAGTTCTCCCCTCGATTCCTACCGCAGGGGCATTCAGGGCGAGCGAGAAGCCGCCGCCGCCCGATTTGCCGAATTTGCCCGCGATCCCGCCTCGCGTGGTGCCGCATTTGAAAGCGGTGATCCCCCTCCAGCCGAGACCCTTCCCGAGCAGTTAAAAACGCTTGCGCGGCACCTCGGCCTCAGCCTCATGAGCGACACCCAAATCGCCGCCAACGCCGCCGTCATCGACCACCGCTGGCAAGTCATGGAGGACGCCTACAACTACGACCAGCGGCGCTACCTGCCGCCCAGTCCCGGGAATCAATCCATTCTCCGAACCAGCAAGCCTGAGCCGCACGATTTTGCCGACGCCTGGTATTTTGCACTCAGCAACAACTCACCCACACTTGTCCATCTCAACCAGGTTCCCATCAAGTCGCAAACCCAGCTCGACCAAACCCGCCTTGCTCTCGCCCTCGAAACCCAAAGGCGCGCCACTGGCACCTACCCCGATACCCTCGACGCCCTCGCCCCCGCCTTCCCGGGCGGTCTTCCGCACGACATCGCCACCGGCCAGCCCTACTTTTACCAGAAGACCCCGGACGGCACCTACCGCCTCTGGGGCACCGGTGTCGATCAGACCAACGATTCAGGCGACGCGAAAAACGACCTCCCCTTCAAACTGCCCAAGCCGCAGTAGCTCCCGCAGAAATTTTCACCGCGGCGCGACAGCCCTGGCAGTGAGCCCACGTTTGTTTTTCGGGGCCACCCGTGTATTTTCATGCGTCCTCGGCAGGCCTCATTCTGCGAGTTCGGCAGTGAACCAAGGTGGAAGCTGCGAAGCTATTTTTTCCCCTCGTTTAGCGCGGCCCAGGCGCGGTCGAGGGCGCCGCGGAGAATCCAAGCGCGCTTGCGGGCGGATTCCTCGGCGCGGGCTTCATTCAGAGAGCTGGCGAGTTCCTTGCGGAAGCCCTCCGGGAGGCTCGCATTGCTGCGTAGGGCTTCGCAAGTGACTTCGTAGAGGGCGGCACATCCCGCCACCTCGCCGCTGTTGAACAAAGGCACGGCTTTATCGATGGAGAGTTCGATCAACCCCGACGGGCTCAGTGGTTCAGCCACGGCTTTGGCGGGAATGAGCACCTGGTCGATGACATGGATGATGCCATTGGAGGCGGCAATGTCCGCCTTGACCAGGGAGGCCGAACCGACCTTCACGCGGCCCTCCTCAAAGCGAACGGCCACCTTGCCCCCCTGAAGTGTGGGGGCCTCACGGACTTCCAGGGCTTTGGCCAGAGGCACCCTGCCGGCAATCACGTGATGCTTGAGCACCTCCACCAGCTGCGCACGATTTTCAGGTTTCAACAGAGTGTCCACCGTGCCTGCTGGAAGTTTCGCGAATGCCTCATCCGTCGGCGCGAAGACCGTGAACGGCCCCTCGCCTGCGAGCACCTCAGCCAGCCCGGCAGCCTTGGCTGCAGCTAGCAGAGTCTTGAAACCACCCGCCGCAGCGGCCACATCCACGATGGTTTTTCCTCCCGCCCCCTCTGCGGCAGCCTCTTCATCGGTGCTGGCTTTCACCGAGGCGATTTCCAGTTCGAAGGCGCCCGCTTTTTTGTCCGCCAGCGTGAACCCGACCGAGGCAATGGAGGACGCATCAAGCGGCTTGAGCGGAAGCTCGCGACCGAAGGCTTGCAGCTTAAAGTCCGACAGTGGAACCCGCAACTCCTTCCACTCGCCCGCAGTCGTCGGAAGGTAGCCACGGTATGAACTGGCCGCCATCTGGTCCTTCGCCCGGAGATCGATCCAGTAGGTGCGTCCGTCCCCTTTGGCCTTTACGACGAGCGTTTTGCTGCCAGACAGGTCGAGTTCAGCCTCCTTCATCCGGATGGAGGCGAATCCTCCGTTGTTCTCCAGGGAAAGCTCTCCGCGGAAAATCAGCGTCCCCTGGTCCGAACGGGTGAACCCGCCTTTGGAAACTCCGCCCATGACCCCGTCGTTCACAGACGTCCACGCCTTGACGCATTCTTCCTTCTCGAATGAAGCCACAGTTTTCTCCTCCGCCAGGAGTGATGCCTGAGTCAGGAGAAGGCAGAAAACCAAAGCATTGGATGCCGAATATTTGGCGAAGTGGAGCATGAAGCGCATAATTTTGAGTGTTCGGAGTGAAGCGGACGCGTTGTCGGTGAGTTTCCAACGGGCGGCCCGCCTTTACTTCGCTTCCCATTGAAAACCGGATGCCGGAATCTCGATGATTTTTAGCCGGCGGCTCGCACGTGCGGCGCGTTGCGTCCTGCGGCTTCGTGCCTGGATTTGTCTCAATGCCTCATCGCGGCATGCGGTGTCCTCTCAGCGCCAGTTTCATGCGACTCAACGAACGAGACCTGCCCACTATTGACTGGATAAATCGAACATCCTTCGTAATCGATTCCCCATCGCTTTCGCGGCGGCCTAGTTTCAGCCCATGAGCACAACATCACCCGCTTTCACCACTTCCATGACTCCCCGCCGTCCCATCCCCCTCTGGCTGAAAATCGCCTACACCGCCTTCATGGCGGTCCTCATCCCCGTTTACTGGTACCACTACGGGCCGACGAATTTCCTCTACTTCTGCGACCTCGCCCTGCTCCTCACCCTCGTGGGCATCTGGCGGGAGGACGCCCTTCTCATTTCCCTCCCGACCGTCGGCATCCTCATCCCGCAGGTGCTCTGGTGCGCCGACTTTGCCGTCCAGCTCACCGGGCACAACCTCATGGACATGACCGCCTACATGTTTGATGAAAAACGCTCGCTCTTTCTCCGCGGCCTCTCCTTCTTCCACGGCTGGCTCCCCTTCCTCCTCGTCTACCTCATTTCCCGCACCGGCTACGACCGCCGCGCCCTGCCCCTCTGGACCGGCATCGCCTGGGCCGCCTGCCTCGTTTCCTTTTTCTTCCTCCCTCCCGCCGGAGCCATCCTGCCGAACCCCAAGACTCCCGTGAACGTGAACTACGTCTTCGGCCTCAGCGACGCCGCCCCGCAGACCCTCATGGCCCCCGGCCTCTACCTCGTCGTCTGGATGCTCGTCCTCCTCGTCGTCGCCTTCATCCCCACCCACTTTATCCTGAAAAAGTGGTTCACCCGCACTGCTCCCGCTCACTCCGGCACAGCCGGGCAATAGCGCGACGTCGCCCGCTGGTTCTCACCCATTCCACAGTCTTTACGGTAACTTGAGATCCCCCGGAACGCCATATCCCCCTTGTCTCTCGCTCGGTGCATCCAACGCCATGGGCGTTGCGGCCTCCAGCCCAGGGTTGCTCCGAGGCACGAGGAGCTACTCTGGGTCGCCTCCGCCACACCGGGAACACCATCGGTGTTCCGGCCCCCGGCTCAATGCCCACCCGGGCAGGTGGCTCGGCCGTCGGTGCCGCTGATTTCGGATTCAGTTCCGGCCCTTGGGCTCCCTTTTGGCCCCTCCAGTCTGCCAATGGCGGATCCCATCAGCGACACACTCCTCCGCCCTCATTCCTCCGCCCTCACCCGTCTTGCTCCCGACACTTCCAGACCGGGTGGGAAAATCCTGCCCTCACCATCACTCCCCTCCCCGCCTTTCCACTTGTCCCCCCGCCCCCCATCGCCAAAGTTCCCGCTTCCATGGCCCAACGACGACCAAAGCCCTTTGCCGAGGATGACTGGCAGCGACTCCTCGAGTCGCTGACGGCGAAACCCGGTCGTCTCATCCCGGTCGTCGGCGAGGAACTCAGCTGCGTCACCCTGGCCGACGGGACCGTCACGGCCTGGCACGCGCTCCTCGGCGCGGAACTCACCCGCACCGACGCCATCCCGCCGGACGCCCCGCCGCTCGACTGGCCCAACGACCCCCGCCTGCGCGACTCCTCCTTTGCCGGGGAGGTCGCGGATGCCAATTCCCGCCTTCTCCGCCGCGTGCTGGCGGGCGAACTCCGCCACCGCGCCGGCATCCCGCCGGAGCTGGACGACCTCCGCCTGACGGAGCCCCTTCGGCTCCTGGCCAAAATCACCGCCTTCCCCCTCATCGCCACCACCGCGCCCGACGGCCTGCTCGTCCTCGCCCTGCGCATCGAGGCAGGCGAGCACGATGCCACCCTGCCGGAAAAGCCCGACTGGTCCCGCCGCGTCGTCCCCCTCCACGTCCGCACCAATGCCGAACCGCGCGACGCCGACCTGCCCTCGCCCTGGCTGCCCGCGCCCGGCCTGCGCACCCCCGTCTACCACCTTTTCGGCCTGCTCCATTTCCTCCCTGCCGAGTGCGCCCTGCGCGACTCGGAGCAGTTGGAAAAAATCATCCACCTCGCCGGAGCGCGTCCCCACGCGGGCATCCTCACAGAGTTTGCCTGCAGTGATGTCCTCATCCTCGGCACCCACCTGCCGGACTGTCTCGCCGCCGCCTTCATCCGTCTCGTCAAGGGCCGCGCCTGCCACGAGTCCACCACCCGCGAGACCATCGCCAGCGCCAGCCCCGCGCGCGCTTCCGATCCCTCCCTGCTCGACTTTCTCGGCAGCTACGGACGTACCCGGCTTTTTGAAACAGGAGACGCCGCCGCCTTCATCCGCGCCCTGTTCGGTCGTTGGGAGAAATCCGCCGCCGCCCAGCCTGCCGAGGCCGCCGCCGTCATCCTGGACGACCAGTGCCAGCCGCCGGAGCACTGCGTCTTCCTCAGCTACGCCAGCGAGGACCGCCCGCTCGCCCAGCGCCTCTACGATTACCTCACCGCCCGCAAGATCCCGGTCTGGTTCGACCGCGCCCGGCTCCAGGGCGGCGAACCTTGGGACGACCAGCTCCGCTACGCCGTGGAAAAGTGCCGCCTTTTCCTCCCGCTCGTCACCCCCCGCAGCGCCCGCGCCCCGGGCGTCGCCGGGCGCTACTACCTGAAGGAATGGCACTGGGCCGCCGACCGCGCTCCCGCCCGCACCGGCACCCCCTACATCCTCCCGCTTTTCCCGGAGCGGCTGGATGCCACCGCCTCCGCCTTTGTGGAAAAGGAATTCCCCCGGCTGAGAGCCAGCGAAGGCTTCACCTCCGAGGAAGCCCTGCTCACCGACGCAGGCCTCGCCAAGCTCCAGGCCGCCTACCACAAGGCCGGCGGCACTCCCCGTTTCCTCGCCGGCCCCGCCGCCGCCCAGCCCGCCGCCGTATGAGCCCAGACCTCACAGACCCGCTCTGGCTCGGCCCGCAGACCTACCAGGAAAAGGACGCCTCCCGCTTCCACGGGCGGGATGCCGAGACGGCCGAGCTGCTCGACCTCATCCGTCGCGAGCCCCTCGTCCTCCTCCATGGCGAGAGCGGCCATGGGAAATCCAGCCTCCTCCAGGCCGGCCTCGCCCCCCGCCTTCGGGAGCAGGGCGCCCTCCCCATCATCCTGCGGGATCTCTTTCGGAAGGACGTTCCCGACATCACCACCGCCCTGCTCACCGCCATCACCGCCCAGGCCGCCTCGCACGAGGCCACCGCCCCCGAGCCCTGCCCCGGCGACACCCTTTGGGAATACTTCCACCGCGCCAACTCCTGGTTCACCGGCCCGGATGGACAGAGCCTCGTCCCCGTCCTCATCCTCGACCAGTTTGAGGACCTCTTCCGCCGGTGCGACTGGCGGCCCGGCGACAGCGGCACCCCGGCCGCCCATTTCCTCGCCCAGCTGGCCGACCTCCTAGAAAATCGCGAACCCGCCACCGTCCGCGAGCGCCGCCTCCGCCGCGAGGGCGATGCCTTCGACCACACCCCCACCGCCCTCCGCGTCCTCATCGGCCTGCGGGAGGATGCCCTGCCGGACCTCACCCCCCTCCGCGCCACCATCCCCGGCCTCGCCCGCACCCACTACCGGCTCCGCCCCCTCGCCCGCGCCTCGGCTACAGAAGTCATCCTCCGCCCCGTCGCCGGCAGCCCCGCCCATGCCAGGCTCCTAGGGGAAAATCCCGCCCTCCTCGCCGAGGACATCCTCACCCGCATGGCCGCCGCCCCCGCTGCGGGCGACTCCTCCCACACGGTGGACCCCTTCCTCCTCAGCGTCGTTATGGACCAGCTCCAGCGCCGCGCCGCCGCCACCCCGCCCGCCGTCATCACGCACGATCTGGTCAAGGACGGCGTCGCCGCCGCCCTCGACACCTTCTACGAGACCGCCGTCGCCCTCGTCCCCGTGCCCCTGCGGGACTGGCTCGAGACCTCTGCCGGCCTCGTCACCGCCGGCGGCTTCCGCAACAGCGTCGCCGCCGACGACGCCGAGCACGCCCTGCGCGACCCCGCCACCAGCGCTCACCTCCGCACCCTGGAGAACGCCCACCTCCTCCGCGCCGAACCCCGCCCCGACGGCAGCCTCCGCTTCGAACTCGTCCACGACCGCCTCTGCCCCGTCCTCGCCGGAAAAATCCGCCTCCGCGCCGAAGCCCGCGCCGAACAAGAGCGCCTCTGCCTCGAAGCCCAGGCCGAAGAAGAATGCCGCCGCGCCGCCGCCCTCGACCGCGCCCGCAAACGCGCCCTCATCGTCGCTGCCCTCGCCGTGGCCGCGTGCCTCGTGGCCGTGTTATTTTATTTCCAGGCCCGGGCCGCGCGGGAGGATGCAGTGAAGCAGGCAGGCATCGCCGAGACCGCAAAAGCAGACGCGCAGAAGCAGACGAGTTTCGCCAAAACAGCCGCCGCTGAGGCCGAGACGGCACGCATTGCAGCCGTGAAAAGCGAAAAGGAAGCCGACGCCGAGCGCGACAAAGCCAAAGCCCAAGTCAAAGAAGCCAGCCGCTCCGACACCGCCACGGCCCAGGCCCGCCTCGCCGAAGGCAAGTGGCAGGAAGCCGTCGCCTACCTCGGCAGAGCCATCCGCTACGATGCCGAAAACCGCAACGCCCAGGACGCCCTCTGGCTGGCCTTGCGCTACGGCCAGCGCGACGCAGGCAGGCTGCCCGAGCACATTCTCAAACACGAAGACCCCGTCCGCAGCGCCACCTTCAGCCCGGACGGCACCTGCGTGGTCACCGCCAGCTGGGACAAAACCGCGCGCGTGTGGGATGCCAGGACCGGCCAATCCATCGGCCCGCCGCTCAAACACGAGGGCAGCGTCAACAGCGCCGCCTTCAGCCCGGACGGCACCCGCGTCATCACCGCCAGCTCGGACAAGACTGCACGCGTCTGGGATGCCACGACCAGCCAACCCATCGGCTCGCCGCTCAAACACGAGAAAAGTGTCACCAGCGCCGCCTTCAGCCCGGACGGCACCCGCGTCATCACCGCCAGCTCGGACAAGACCGCGCGCGTCTGGGATGCCAGTACCGGCCAACCCATCGGCTCGCCGCTCAAGCATGAGGACACCGTCGACAACGCCGCCTTCAGCCCGGACAGCACTCGCGTCGTCACAGCCAGCGATGACAACACCGCGCGCGTGTGGGATGCCACGACCAGCCAACCCATCGGCTCGCCGCTCAAACACGCGGACCGCGTCAACAGCGCCGCCTTCAGCCCGGACGGCACCCGCGTTGTTACCGCAAGCTGGGACAGGATCGCGTGCGTGTGGGATGCCACGACCGGCCAACCAATCGGCTCGCCTCTCAAACACGAACGCAACGTCACCAGCGCCACCTTCAGCCCGGACGGCACCCACGTCGTTACCGCCAGCTGGGACAAGACCGCGCGGGTGTGGGATGCCAGGACCGGCCAACCTATCGGCTCGCCTCTCAAACACGAGCGTGCCATCAACAGCGCCGCCTTCAGCCCGGACGGCACCCGCGTCGTCACTGCAGGCGAGGACACGACCGCGCACGTCTGGGATGCCAAGACCGGCCAACCCATCGGCTCGCCGCTCAAATACGCGGACCGCGTCAACGGCGCCGCCTTCAGCCCGGACGGCACACGCGTCGTTACCGCAAGCTGGGACAAGACCGCGTGCGTCTGGGATGTCACGACCGGCCGACCCATCGGCTCGCCTCTCAAACACGATAACACCGTCACCAGCGCCGCCTTCAGCCCGGACGCCACCCACGTCGTCACCGCAAGCTGGCACAAGACCGTGCGCGTGTGGGATGCTGGGACCGGCCAACCCATCGGTTCGCCTCTCAAACACGAGCGTGCCGTCAACAGCGCCGCCTTCAGCCCGGACGGCACACGCGTCGTCACCGCCAGCGAGAACTCGACCGCGTGCGTGTGGGATGCCACGACCGGCCAACCGATCGGCTCGCTTCTCAAACACGAAAACTACGTCAAGAGCGCCGCTTTCAGCCCGGACGGCACCCGCGTCGTTACCGCAAGCTCGGGCAACGCCGCACGCGTCTGGGATGTCACGACCGGCCAACCCATCGGCCCGCCGCTCATACACGAGCGTGCCGTCAACAGCGCCGCCTTCAGCCCGGACGGCACCCGCGTCGTCACCGCCAGCGAGAACTCGACCGCGCGCGTGTGGAATGCCACGACCGGCCAGCCCATCGGCTCGCCTCTCAAACACGAGCGTGCCGTCAACAGCGCCTCCTTCAGCAAGGATGGCACCCACGTCGTCACCGCAAGCGACGACCACACCGCGCGCGTGTGGGATGCCACGACCGGCCAGCCCATCGGCTCGCCGCTCAAACACGACTCATACGTCAACAGCGCCGCCTTCAGCCCGGACGGCACGCGCGTCGTCACCGCAAGCGAGGACAACACCGTGCGCGTGTGGCATGCCAGGACCGGCCAACCCATCGGCTCGCCTCTCAAACACGAGAGTAAAGTCACCAGCGCCGCCTTCAGCCAGCACGGCGCCCTCGTCGTCACCGCAAGCTGGGACAAGACCGCGCGCGTGTGGGATGCCACGACCGGCCAACCATTGACGACTGATGCCGCCGAATGGCTCACTGGGTATCGCAGCGGAGCCAGGCTCGATCCTGAACTCGGCAGTCTCCAGCTGCTCACCAAAGACGAGCGGATGGTGCTTCGTGAAAAGCTGACGCCGTTCCTCTCCGCCAGCACAGACTGGGCCTTCGTCGCCGACCAGAACCTTTCCCAAGACCCTAAAACCGCGCTCATCTCCCCGCGCATGACTCTGACGCTCCGCGAAGCCACCACCCGGCTCATTTCGACAATGGAGCCCGGCAGCATCCTCGAAGCCGCTGCTGTCGATCCCGGACATCCCCTCCTGCCCTTCGCCCACGCTGCTCTCGAATCGAGACAAATCGAAAACCAACCCGCCAACCCGATCCGAGCGGCGTGGCTGGTGGGCTACGGGATGAAGAGCCTGCCCGCCGACACCACCCCGGCGGACCTCCGCCTCGCGGCCAAGCTCGTCGCGAAAGTCGCCGAAAGCCTCCCTGAACATGCGAAGACCGCCCTCGCCCTGCTCGACCGCGCCAAGGCCACGGAGCCGGAGGACGAGGAAACGCAGGAACTGCGGAAGGAGCTGGAGAAGCCTCCGGGCGCGAAGTAGGCGGCGGCTGGATGGAGGGTTATGCCAATTTCAAGGTTTTTGCGGTAAAACCCAGGGGCGCGCGCTGCCGCAGGTTCTGATTTCTACGCCACCGGCGTTGCGCCCTCCAGCCTGGGGTCGCCTGAGGCCACGAAGGCTACCCCGGGAAACCAGCGGAAATCCGGGAGCCGCATCGCGGTTCAGCCCCCCGGAATCAGCGGCTCCGACTCCCGTCCCGCCTTCAGAGGTAAAGCCGGGAGCCAGGGGCCGGAACACCCGTGGTGTTCCCTGCAAGTCGTGGCAAACCCAGGGTGGCTCGTCGTGCCTCGGAGCAACCCCGGGCTGAAGGTCGCACAACGCCGTTGGTGTTGACAACAACCCGGGCGGTCCAAGGGAGCGCGGGCCCCCGGGCGTTCATTCCGCGTTTTACCGCAAAACCTGTGGAATCGGTATCAGCCGAGCAGGCCGGAGGCCGGGGACGTGATGCTGGCCTCCCGCCTGCACGCCCTGCGGTCATCCCGCCTGCCGTCGTGGTACCCGGCGCCGCCCCCTCCGAGCGAAACCGACAGGCCGAACACCCGTCAGCCGCGCAGGCCGGAGGCCGACATCACAGCGCCGAGGGCAAAACAGAGCGCCCCACCTGCCAGTTTCTGCGCTCCGACTGCCCTGCGGCCCGCGCGGCTCGCGTGGCGTGGCCCCTGTCTGGTGGGGCGACGGCTTGGTGCGTTGCGGCGCTTGGAGGACCAGCCCGCCCTACCTTGGCGTGTGATGGACGCGGCAG
>JANOAS010000285.1:0-4885 GCA_031411255.1 bacterium | reverse complement strand
GGCAGGGTTTCCGCAGATTCCCAGGCAGCCAGCTGAGGATGAGTGGTGCTGAGGAAAAAACTGGACAAAAGCCCTCCTCAACCCCATCGTAGGCTGCCATGATCCAGCCAGTCGTCTACGACCCCACCACTTGGGCAGGCTTCGGTGACATCACCGTGAGCGCTGCCACTTCGCCAAAGGACAAATCCGCTGTCGCAGGATGGCTTGAGGCTGAGCACTTTCTCGGCTCATTCAAACCCGTCGGCCACTCGCTCATGCACATCGTGCGCGAGGACGGGGCTCCCGTCGCCGTCATCCAGTGGGCCGCCTGCGCCTACCACCTCAAGGACCGCGACGCCTGGATCAACTGGAGCCCGCTTCAGCGCGCCAAACGCCGAAACCTCGTTGTCAACAATGTGCGCTTCCTCGTCCTGGACTCCGCCCGCCGCCCGAACCTCGCCAGCAAGGCACTGGCCCACTCCACCCGCGCCCTGCCGGACCACTGGCGGGACCACTTCGGCTACGAGCCGCTGCTTTGTGAAACCTTCACCGACATCGAACTGCACGCGGGCACCTGCTACAAGGCCGCGGGCTGGACCCCGCTCGGCATGACGGAGGGCAACAGCCGGCAGCGTGCGGATTTCTACGTGCCAAACGACCGGCCAAAAAAGCTCTGGGTCAAACCCCTGCGGCCCGACGCCCGGGAGCGCCTCTGTGCCCCCGTCCTGGACGCCGCGCACGCCGCCGGCGAGACTTCCGGCAAGGGCGCGCCGCTGCCGCTGGGCTCCGCGCAACTCCTCCCGCTCTCCGAAGCGCTGGCCGCCGTTCCCGACCCGCGCGGTGGAAAAAACAAGCACTGGCGCGCCGGGCTGCTGCTCACCCTGGTGGCGCTCGGCCTGCTCTGCGGCGGGCAGAACCTCAACGCCATCCTGCGCCACGCCGCGCGCCTCACCCAGGCCCAGCTCCGCCTGCTGGGCGTGCCCGGCCGGCGCCGCAGCCCGGGAAGCCGCGTGTGGGTGTACCGCCTGCCGGATTATGAGACGTTCCGCAGACTCTTGAGCAGGCTGGATTTGGACGCCTTTGCCCGCACGCTCAGCGGCTGGCTCTCCGCCCACCGCGGCGTGCTGCCCGCTCATTTGGCGCTGGATGGCAAGACGGTGCGCGGCAGGCTTGGGACCGTCGTCACGCTCTGCGACGTTCATGAAAAAGTGCCCGTGGCCGTGGCGGCGACGACGGAGGCCGGGGGCGAGCAGGCGGCGGCGCGGGTGCTTTTGCGCAGCGCAGAGGTCACGCTGGTCAATGCAACGGTGAGTCTGGATGCGTTGTACACCAACGACGAGAACGCACGCATCATCTGCCAGGAGAAGGGCGGAGACTATTTCATCAGCGTGAAGGACAACCAGCCTTCGGTGAAAAAGGCGCTGCTCAAGGAGCTGGAAGGGCCCCCCCTTTTGCCTGCCCACCGGAGTCGCGCAACGGCGAAGTGATCGAGCGCGCGTGCGCCTGCGTGCCGGTGAGCGCGGAGCGGGCCGGGTTTGGGCACGCCTCACAGGCGGTTTATGTTGAGAGGAGGGTGACGAACAAAAAGACCGGGAAGGTGACGGAGGGCGAGCGGCTTTACATCACCAGCAGCGAGCATGAGGCCGGCCGGGGCGGGGCGATGAGGATGGCCGGGTTCTCGCGCGGACACTGGACGGTGGAGAACAACGTCCACTGGATCAAAGACGCGGTGATGCGCGAGGACGCGTGCCGCAGCCGCGACCCGAACACAGCCTGCGCGCTGGCGCTTTTGCGCACGGCGCTGCTGGCGCCGGTGCGGGCCTCGGGCCGGAAGGACTTCACCGCCGCGCTGGAGGACTACGCGGCCAACAAGTCCCTGGCCGTGACGCTTGTCACCAATCAACGCCTCGCATAGTCATATGCGGAAACCCTGCCTCACGCCCTCAAGCCGAAACACCACGCCCCCCAGCCCCCGGTACGCCCGTTTTCCCGTCGGCATCACTCAAAATAGCCGGAAAAATAGACATTTGCCTCCGTCAAACGACCACGCCTCCGGAAAAAACAGCCGCTTCGATCCATTAAACGACCGCTTCGCTGAAAAAACAACGCCGCCGGCCGTCAAACCAACATTTCACCCAGTTAAACGGTCACTTCAGTTCGTACAATGACGGCTTCGCTTTGTAAAACAGCCACGCGTGCCCGTGAAAAACCAGCCTGCGCCAATAAAACAGCAGCCCCACCCGTGAAATGAAGACTTGTCCCCGTGAAACCAACATTTCACTCCCTGAAATTACCACTTCCCCACGCCAAAAAGCCACCTCTCCCGGTGAAAGCACCCCACCCCTGGCCAATTCGGTGGCACTCCCCGCCCGAATACCAGCACCGCCAGCCTGTATACCCACAGCCCGTTCGGAAATAGGCAGCTCCCCACCCCGGCCAGCCCCACCTCATCGTCATCCCAGCCCGCAGAACCGCATTTCACTCTTCGTGCAGAGCCGAGGAGCCACGTGGTGCCGTTGGGTTTCCGTGGTCGACGATGCAGGTTCGCCGCATGGGCCGAGCGATCTCGCCGTTTACCCCTTCGTTCGAGTTGACCGCCGCCCCACCGCGTGCCAGAGATTGGAGTCTTGCCGTCTTCCATGAATCCAACGCAGGCAGTTACTCGTCAGAGCGCATCACAGCCGTACGGCCTGACGAGCGGGCGTGAATTGTCCTTCGCGCGGTGGCTGCCCATAGTGGCGATCATGGCATTGGCGGTGACAGCGCGGGCGTGGCTGCATTTCACCACGCCTTACGTGCCGGGGATCAACGGCGGATACTATCTCGTGCAGGCACGCTCGCTCATCGAGCACGGGGTGCTGGGCATCCCGGATATGCCGCTGACATTTTATCTCCATGCGGCACTGGCTTCATTGCTGGCTAAAGTGGGAGGTGTGGCGCAGGCAGATGCGATCGTTTGGGCCGTGAAGTTTTGTGATTCCGCGTTGCCTCCGCTCGCGGCGTGGCCGGTGTTTGTGCTGGTGCGCCGCTGGGCGGTCAGGCGCGGTCTGGGTGACGGCGTGCCACTCGCGGCGGCGGCGCTGGCTTGTCTGGCGTCACCTTTGATTGGGATGGTGGGTGACATTCAAAAGAACTCGCTGGCGCTGGTGTGGCTGGCGGCGCTGGCGATGACGCTGCATGGCTGGATGGATGCACCGACGCGTCGGCGAGGCGCAGGCGTGCTGGTGTGTCTGCTGCTGTTGGGGTTCACCCACATCGGCGTCCTCGGCGCGGCGGTGGTGATGTTGTCGGCTGTGATGCTGATGTTTGTCGCCCGGCACGGAGTCTCCGTGAACTGGCGTCAATTGCTGCCGTGGATGGCTGCGGGCGCAGGGGTTCTCGGGATTGCGGCGGTTTTGGTGCTTTGGAAGTTCGACCCATCCCGCATCCATCGCCTCATCACTGCGCTCACGAATCCGGCAAAGTTTGCCTCCGACTCGGTTTGGATACCCATGATGCCGCGCGGCGTGATGATTGCGATGCGCTTGGTGCCATCCGCCGGATTTGCCCTGACGGTCATCCCTTCACTCATCATCGTATGGCGGCGGCGGAGAAGCCTGCCAGCAGCCGATGCGGCGCTCGTCGCGGGCCTGGCGCTCACCGTTCTCGCACTCACCGGCCCGTGGTTCAGCATGGATAAGATGATCCGCTTTAGCCTGATCGCCATGCTGCCTGCGATCATCGTCGCGGCGTTTGCGATTCTGAACATCACTACGGCGTGGCGACGCTTGGCGGTGCTCGGCGTGGTGCTCTGCGCGGGAATCGGCAGCAATGCTCCGGCCTTGAAACGAGGCGGACGCGCGATCCTCAGCGATGCCGCGATGAGCGAATTGCAGAGCCTTTCTCAACAGATCAAGCAGCCCGAACACACGCTCGTCTGCGCGCAACACGGCCCGGAATGGTGGGGCGCATGGTTCCTCCGCACTCGCATCTCCCAGCCCGGTGCCCTGCGGCCCGATGACTGGCAGCGCTATGGCGAGGTCTTTTTTCTGGAGGTCAAATCGGGTTTGCAAATGCCGCAGTTCGGTCCGCCCGGCGCGGGCAAGCCCGGTGCCATGCCACCCATGCCCGGCATGGGGGTCAACCCATTCATGTCCGCGCAAATTCCGCCGGATGCCCCAGTGCTGCACGACGGCGCGTGCCTGAAGTTTGCCCGAGTCCTCACCCCGCC
Source organism: bacterium (assembly GCA_031411255.1). Classification (GTDB taxonomy): domain Bacteria; phylum Verrucomicrobiota; class Verrucomicrobiia; order Verrucomicrobiales; family V1-33; genus JANOAS01. The sequence goes on along the minus strand of JANOAS010000285.1, from coordinate 696 downwards.
ACCGGATGTCTCATTACGGAATCCGAAATCGACCACACCTTGAAGACACTCACACGAACTGGGGACCTGCGGAAATCCGCAACGCGCCTCATCAGAAGCCACGGTGAAGACGCCAAATGCGTTCACTCCCGACCCTATCGCACATTATGATTTTGCCCATGAACTTGCTTGCTACATCCACACTTTCAGCCATCGCATTTTTTGCCGTCAGCCACGGCGCAGCCGCTGATGAAAAAAAGACTATCGCTTTCATTGAGCAGCACTGCGCCGACTGCCACGATGCTTCGGAGAAAAAGGGCGGGTTCGACATCACGACGCTCGGGGCGGAGTTCACGAATGCGGACAACTTCGCGAAGTGGGTGAAGGTCCTCGACCGCACGGCGAGCGGGGAGATGCCGCCGAAGAAAAAAGAGCGTCCGCCAGCAGCGGAAAGCGCGGCTTTTCTCGGCTCGCTGACGAAGGCGCTGACAGATGCGGAAGGGCGCGCAGTCAAGGCTGGCGGCGGGCGGACGACGGTGCGGCGGATGAATCGCGCGGAGTATGAGCACGCGCTCCGCGACCTGCTGGCGCTGCCACTGCTGCGCGTGAAGGAGTTGCTGCCGGAGGACGGGCAGCAGTTTGGTTTCGATAAAGTGGCGGGCGCGCTGGATATCTCGCATGTGCAAATGACGAAGTATTTGCAAACCGCCGACGTGG
>JANOAS010000284.1:0-11616 GCA_031411255.1 bacterium | reverse complement strand
AGCCTGCCCAAGTGGTGGGGTCGTAGACGACTGGCTGGATCATGGCAGCCTACGATGGGGTTGAGGAGGGCTTTTGTCCAGTTTTTTCCTCAGCACCACTCATCCTCAGCTGGCTGCCTGGGAATCTGCGGAAACCCTGCTCCGCACCCCGTCAAGCCCAAATCCGGCTAGACAAGCTAGATTTTCACCTCTAGCCTCCGTCATGAACGCCACATGGCCGCTGCAAGATGCGAAAAACAAACTCAGTGAATTGCTGGACACTGTTCTCCGGCAGGGAGCGCAAACGATCACCCGGCATGGGAAGCCGGTGGCTGTGGTCATTTCCGCCGAGGCCTATGCACGCCTCCAGCCTTCGGAGAAACTCGTCGACATCATGCGCGACTGTCCGGTGAAAGACTGGACGATTGAGCGTGACACTTCGCCGGCCCGCGATGTGAGTTTTACCTGAAATCACCATGCGCTATCTCGTCGACGCAAACGTCCTCTGCGAATCAGCGAGGACGAGCCCCCACCCGGGCGTGGTACAGTGGCTGGCAGATCACGATTCCGAACTCTGCGTCAGCGTGCTGTCGCTGGGGGAAATCCTCAAAGGGATTCACCTCATGGACCAGGGAAAGCGGCGGCGGGAAATCGAGCGCTGGTATCAGCGCTTGGAACGATGGACGGAGGGGCGCTTGCTGGTCATCGACGCGGAAGTCATGACCGCCTGGGCGGCACTCTACGCCAAACACCAGCGTGCTGGGCGCAAACTTCCGCAACTCGACAGTCAGCTCGCAGCCACCGCCCTCCATCACCAGCTCAGTGTCGTCACCCGGAACACGGAAGATTTCCCGGATGAGGTGCCGGTGCTGAATCCCTGGGAGTGCTGATGCCCCGGTCCAGCGCTGCGGTTCTGGAAGCGTGGCTCGCGACTGGCAGCAGGCTGGCCGCCTCGCTCACTGCGGTGGCGGGCTGCACGCAGTCCACGGCGGCTGGCGCCGCGCCCCAGATTCCCGCCCTCACCCAGCCTTGTTCCGCGCCTCATCCCTCCCCTCCTTGATTCGTTTCCATTCGCGTTAATTGGCGTCCATTCGCGGTTTGCCTTCTCCGTGCCGGCGCTGGGGGCCCGCTACTTGGGGCGTTGCGGCTCGGGGTGGTGGTGCTCGGTGCGCACGACTTGGTGCGCGCGGCTGGCAGCGAGCTGCCTCGCCGAAAGCGGCAACCAGTTGCCGCAGTCCACGGCGGCTGCGCCGCGAGCCGGATTTGTCCCTGCAAGCCGACTTTGCACAAAGTCCAGCTGCGTCGTCACCGCCCCCGAAGCCAGCCTGATGGCCCCCGCCCATTTTCCCTCTCCTTGATTCGTTTCCATTCGCGTTGATTGGCGTTCATTCGCGGTTGGCCTTCTCCGTGCCCCGGGACCAGAGACGTGGGACCCAGGGCTTGGGGCGCGGCGAGACTTGCAACGTCTCGTTCCTTGGGTCGGCGCCCCATTTTCCTCCTCCTTCATTCGTTTCCATTCGCGTTGATTCGCGGTTGGCCTTCCGCCCGGCGCAGCTGCACTGCGCGGCTGGAGAGTTTTTCCCGGCCCCTGCAACATCTCATTGCCGCCGCGCCTGGGATGTGGAAACTGTGGCCGGTCCGGGCGGCGTGCCGGGGCTGTTTCACCATGATCTTCAAAAACCCTGAATGGCTTCTCCTGCTGCCCGTGCTTGCGCTGGCAGGCTGGGCGCTGCCCCGGCTGCGACTGCTTCAGCCGCTGCGGATCATTCTGCTGCTCCTGCTCACGCTCATCCTCATTCGTCCCCAGTGGCGGAAATACGAGAACGGGCTGGACCTGATGGTCCTCCTGGACCGTTCCTCCTCCACCGAGGACCTGGTGGACAAGGGTCAGCCGGAGTGGAAGAAGCTGCTCGAAAAATCCCGCCGCAGCGGGGACGACCGGGCCGTGTATTTCGACTACGCCACGGAGGTGATCCGGCAGGGGGAAATGGGCGCGGAACTCTACGCGCGGAACAAAAACCTGACCAAAACGAGCATGGCCATCGAGACCGCCCTCGCCCTGGCCAGCAAGACAAAGCCCACCCGCGTCCTCCTTTTCACCGACGGCTACAGCACCGAGCCGCTGACCGGACTGGCCGAGAAACTGGCCGCGCAGAACATTACGCTCGACTACCGGCTCATCCGGGACAAGGAGGAAACCGACTGGCGCGTGGCTAAGGTTTCCGCCCCGCCCCGCTCCCAGGTGGCGGAACCGTTTTTGCTCGAGATCGACGTTCGCGGCACCAAGGACGGCCCGGTGCCGGTGACCATCTACCGCGACGGCCGCGAGCTGAAGCAGATGGAGACCGAGCTGGTCATGGGCAAGAGCACCGTGCGCCTGACCGACCGCGTCGCCATGCCCGGCGCCCACAAATACGAGGCGCGCATCACCCCCTCGGGCGACTCGCATCCAGGGAACAACATTTCCCAGACCTGGGTGGAGATCGCCGGCGGCCCGCGCATCCTCCTCGTCACGAAATACCTGAACGACCCCGTGGCCTCCACGCTGAAGAAGCAGGGGTTCACCGTGGATGTGGCGCAGCTGCCCGGCCCCGTCACCCTCGGCCAGCTGGCGGGGGCAAAGGCGGTCATCCTGAACAACGTCCCCGCCTTCGATCTGCCGAATGACTTCCTCCGCTCGCTGGATTTCTACGTCCGCGAGCAGGGCGGCGCGCTCCTGATGGCGGGCGGGCCGCAGAGTTTCGGCAGCGGCGGTTACTTCGAGTCGCCCGTGGACCCGCTGCTCCCCGTCTCCATGGAGCTGAAAACCGAGCACCGGAAACTCTCCGTCGCCATGGCCATCATCATGGACCGGTCCGGCTCCATGGCCGCGCCTGCCGGGGGGGGGATGGCGAAGATGGACCTCGCCAACGAGGGCTCCGCCAATGCCATCCAGTTCCTCGGCGACCAGGACCTGCTCACCGTTTTCGCCGTGGACAGCGAGCCGCACGAGATGGTCCCCATGCAGCCCGTCGGCGGAAACCGGGATAAAATGATGAGCGCCGTGCGCAAGATCAGCTCCACAGGCGGCGGCATCTACGTCTACACTGGGCTCAAAGCCGGCTGGGCCGCGCTCAAGGACGCCGCCGTCGGCCAGCGCCACCTCATCCTGTTTTCCGATGCAGCGGACTCCGAGGAGCCCGGTGACTACAAGAACCTGCTCAAGGAAATGACCGACCAGGGCACGACCATCAGCGTCATCGCCCTCGGCACCCGCAGTGACTGCGACGCCGCCCTTCTGGAAGACATCGCCTCCCTCGGCAAGGGGCGCATCTTTTTCACCGACAAGCCGGCGGAGATCCCAGCCATCTTTTCCCAGGAGACCATCGCCGTGGCGCGCAGTGCCTTCATCAAGGAAAACACAGGCACCCAGGGCACGCCGGGCTGGTTCCAGATCTCCAGCCAGAAGACCGACTGGCTGCCGGAGGTGGACGGCTACAACCTCAGCTACCTGCGCGACTGGGCCACCCAGGGCTTGGCGACAAAAGACGAGTACACCGCGCCGCTCGTCGCCTTCGGCAACCGGGGCATCGGCCGCACGGCAGCGGTCTCCTTTCCGCTGGGCGGGGAGTTTTCCCAAATGATCCGGGCGTGGCCGAAATACGGCGACTTTCTCCAGACCATGGCCCGCTGGCTGATGGGCGAGGCCGTCCCCGCCGGTCTCGGGCTGCGCCACGAACTCCAGGGCACCACGCTGAACCTGGACCTCATGTATGACCAGACCTGGGAGGCCGCCCTCGCGGAGAAGGCCCCCCGCCTCGTCATCGCCTCCGGCACCGGCGGCGAGCAGGCAAAAGAGGCCACCTGGACCCGCCTCGCCCCCGGTCATTTCCACCTGAGCATGGACTTGGCCGAGGGGGAGATGACCCGCGGTGCCGTGCAGGTGGGCCCGCACGCCCTCACCTTCGGCCCGGTCGTCGTCGGCGGCAGCACAGAGTGGGCGTTCGATCCGCTGCGCCTCCAGGAACTCCGCCAGCTCGCCCTCTCCAGCGGCGGTGGCGAACTCCTCGACCTCGACCAAGCCTGGCGCAGCCCTCCGGCCAGACAATTCACCGACATCCGCACTGGCCTCCTCATTCTGGCCCTGCTCCTCATGATTGCCGAGGCGCTCGCCACCCGCACCGGCTGGCGCATGCCGGAGTTCTCCTCCCTCCTGGCCAGCCTGCGCGCCCTGCGCCTGCCCACCCTCCGGTCCGCCGTCGCCACCGCCCCTACGAACGAGGCCGCCGCCGAGGCCCACCGCCGCACCCTCGACGCCGCCGTCCAGCCCACGGCCACCGCAGAATCCCCCACCGCACCGCCTCCCGTCGCCACCGCAGGGGCGCTCGACGACCGCGCCTCCCGCTTTGCCCGCGCCAAGCGCCGTCCGTAGCCATTTTCCGTCAGCGTCCGCGTCCGTCTCCCCCACCCATCCCCCACATTCCCCATGCCTGACATCCAGTCCCTCATCCACAGCGGCAACTCCAGCGTCTGGCTCTACATTCCGGTCGCCATCCTCCTCGGCGCCCTGCACGGGCTGGAGCCCGGCCACTCAAAGACGATGATGGCCGCCTTCATCATCGCCATCCGCGGCACCGTCATGCAGGCCGTGCTGCTCGGCCTCTCTGCGGCCATTTCACACTCGCTCATCATCTGGGTGCTCGCCGCGCTGGCGCTGAAATACGGCAGCTCCTGGAATGCCGAAGACACCGAGCCGTGGTTCCAGCTCGCCTCCGCCGTCCTCATCCTCGCACTGGCGCTCTGGATGTTTTTCCGCACCCGCCGCGAAGTCGCCGAGGCCGAGGCGCACTCCAGCGGTCACTCGCATGGCCACGATCACTCACACGATCACGGCCACACTCACGCCCCCGCCCCAATTTCCGCGCCCGCCGCTCTGGAACCAAACCCCTGGCAGGACGCCACCCACAACCACGCTGCTCCCGCCTCCTCCGTTCTGACCCGTCCGGGCGAAACCCTGAGCGCCGGCGGGTTGATCCTCCCGGCCGGCATGGATCCCGGCCCGTCAGTTGCGCCCGTCATCATTTCCCCGGACGCCCCGGCCCCCGTCCGGACCTCCAGGCAGGGCCCGCACGGCGGCATGCTGCTGGATACCGGCCACGGCTGGCTCGAGATCAGCGTTTTTGAAACCGGAGTCCCGCCCCGTTTCCGCATCCACCCGTGCAAGGCCAGCGGCCAGCCCGTTCCCCTGCCGCGCGGCACCCAGATCAGCATCGAAACCGCCCGCCTCGACGGGCGAAGCCAGAAATTCGCCTTCGAGCCCGGCGACGGATTCTGGGAGGCCACCAGCGAACTTCCCGAGCCGCACGAATTCCTCGCCATCATCACCCTCGGCCACTCGGATCACGCCCACACCTACAAGCTCCGGTTCGCCGAGGCCGACCACCACCACGGCCACTCGCACGGCCCCGCCATCGTGGAGGAAAAGGACGAGACCGACAGCGTCTACCAGGACGCCCACGAACGGGCCCACGCGGAGGACATCGCCCGCCGCTTCGCCAACCGCACCGTCACCACCCCGCAGATCATCCTCTTCGGCGTCACCGGCGGCCTCATGCCCTGCCCCGCCGCCTTCACCATCCTGCTCGTCTGCCTGCAGGTGAAGCGTGCCACCCTCGGCTTCGCCCTCGTCGGCGCCTTCAGCCTCGGCCTCGCCCTCACCATGGTCACCGTCGGCGCCGTGGCCGCCTGGAGCGTCAACCACGCCCAGAAGCGCTTCAGCGGCTTTGGCGAATGGATGCGCCTCGCCCCCTACATTTCCTGCGGGATGCTCGTCCTCCTCGCCACCTACATGGCCTGGAGCGGCTGGCAGGGCCTGCACGGCCATCACCATTGAGCCCTGCGGCCCGAAAAAAGCGGACCCGCCTCGCGACGGGTCCGCTTTGCAAAAATCAGTCGTTGTCCGGGCTTACGCGCCGACTTTCGCGCGGGCTTCGTCAGCCAGTGCGGTCGAGAGGTAGCGTTCACCGGTCGAGCACGCGATCGTCACGATCAGCTTGCCCTTGTTTTCCGGACGGGACGCCACCTGCAGGGCGGCCACCACGTTGGCCCCGGTGCTGATGCCGACCAGCAGCCCTTCTTCCTTCGCCAGGCGGCGGGCCATGGCAAACGCGTCGTCGTTGGAAACCTTGATCACTTCATCCACATTCTGCAGGTGCAGGTTCGCCGGGACGAATCCGGCCCCCGTGCCCTGGATCTTGTGCGGCGCAGGCACCACCGCCTCACCCGCCATCGTCTGGCTGATGACCGGGCTGGCCTCGGGCTCCACGGCCACCGCCTTGAAGGAGGGCTTCCGGCCCTTCAGCACGCTGCTCACGCCGGTCAGTGTGCCGCCCGTGCCCACTGCGGACACCAGCACGTCCACCGCGCCGTCCGTGTCCGTCCAGATCTCCTCGGCGGTCGTCTTGGAGTGGATCGCGGGATTGGCCGGGTTTTCAAACTGCTGCGGCATCCACGAGTTCGGCGCGTATTTCTTCACCAGCTCCTCCGCCTCGGCGATGGCGCCCTTCATCCCCTTCGGCCCGGGCGTCAGCACCAGGTCTGCACCCAGCATCGCCAGCAGCGTGCGGCGCTCCAGGGACATCGTCTCTGGCATGGTCAGGATGAGCTTGTAGCCCTTCGCCGCGCAGACAAAGGCGAGCGCGATGCCCGTGTTTCCAGAGGTCGGCTCCACGATCACCGTGTCCTTGTTGATCAGGCCCTTCGCCTCGGCGTCCTCGATCATGGCCATGCCGATCCGGTCCTTCACACTGCCGAGCGGGTTGAAGAATTCGCACTTCAGAGCCACCGTCGCCCCTGCGCCTGCGGTGACCTTGTTGAGTTTGACCAGCGGCGTGCGGCCGACGGTTTCGATGATGTTGTTGTAGATTTTGCCCATGATGTTTGGAGGTAAAAGTTCGAGCCCGGAGCCTGGCAGGCGCGCCGCCGGGGGTCAAGTGGGAAGCTCACCTGCGAAACGCGCCGCCCCCGCCGCCCGACCCCCGGCGGGTTTTTTGAAAGAATCTCAGTTTTCTGTCATATGAATGCCTTCGCCAGGACACTCATCTCTGGATGAACCATGAATGCCGACACTCTGCTCAACGAACTCGCCTCGCTGCACGAAGAATCGTGGGGCTGGGTGCGCGGCTGCTGCGGCGGGCAGGCGGCGGAGGCGGAGGACGTGCTCCAGGCCGCATATGGGAAGGCGGCTTCGGGCCGGTTGCACCACACGCCGGGCGCCTCCAGCCTGCGCACCTGGTGGTTCGGCGTGCTCCGGATCACCGCGCTGGAGCACCGGCGGCAGGCCGCACGGCGCAGCGGCCTCGGCACCCTGGCGCGCGAGCACTGGCAGGAGTGGTTCGGCACGCCCACCGCCCCGGCTTTTCCCGTGGACGAGGCAGGCACCCTGCGCGCCGTGCTCGCCACCCTGCCCAGGCGGCAGCAGGAGGTGCTGCAGCTCGTCTTTTACCACGATCTCACTCTCGACCAGGCCGCCGCCGTCATGGGCGTCGGGCTGGGCTCCGCCCGCACCCACTACGCCCGGGCCAAGGACCGCATGCGCACCCTCCTCGCCGCCAACCCCCACTTTTCCCATGAACCCGCCCACTGACCCAGAGGCCGGCGCCCTCCGCCGCGCCTTCCACTCCCTGCGCAAGGACGACCGCCTCGACTGCCCGCCTGTCGAGCCCATGCTGGCCCGCGCCCGCCGTGCCACCGCAGCCCCCGCACCCAAACCAGGCACCGGCCCCATGCGCCTCCTTTTCCGCAGCCTGGCCGTCACCGCAGCGTCGGCGGCAGCCGTCCTCCTCGTGGCAAGGTGGCACTCCCCCGCCCCGGCAGATCTCCGGTTCGTCGGCCCCACCGCCCTGCTCACTCCCGCCCCCGGCCCATGGCTCGATTTCCCGGCCCGGTCCGCCTCGTGGTCCGCCCTGCCCAGCAGCGCCCTCCTTTCCCCTCCCTCCCTCACCCTTTTTCCTGACTGAAACTCAAACCAAAACAAACACCCGCGACTCCATGAAAACACGCCTCCTCACCACCACCCTCGTCCTCGCCGCCGGCGTCCTCCTCCCCGCCCTGCGCGCTGACGAGACGCTCGACCTCACCGCCGCAGGCCTGCTGAAACCAGAGTTCATCAAGGCCCGCGCTGGTGACCTCGGCCTCACCACCGACCAGGGCGCCGCCCTCACCTCTATCTACGAAGCCGCAAAAACCGAAGCCGCTCCCCTAGAGGAAGCGGTCAAAAAAACCCGGCTCGCCCTCGAGTCCGCCCTCAAGCAATCCTCCGTCACAGAGCCCGCCGCTGCGGAGAAACTGGCCGCCGTCCTCGCCGCCGAGGCCCCGCTCAAGCAGCTCCAGCTCCGCACCCTCCTGCGCCTCCGCGCCCGGCTCACCCCCGCCCAGCTCGACGCCGCCCGCACCCTCCAGGGCAGCCCCGACCCCGGAATGTCCACCGAGGAGCGCCTGAAACACAAGGCAGGCCTTCTCAAAGACGTCGTCGAAAAAGAAATCGGCTCCTCCACCAACGGCATGAAGCGCGTCGGCGAGCGCATCAAAAACCGCATCATCGGCGGCCAGGTCGCCGAGGGCGAAAAAGAGATCGACCAGCTCCTGGCCCTCTTCGCCACGCCCAAGCCCGTCCTCGATTTCTCCTCCCACGCCACCGGCGACACCGCCACCCTCAAGGACCGCTTCGACGCCGTCACCGCCAAGGCCCAGGAAGTCGAAGACCTCGCCGTCCTCCGCGAACTCGCCGCCGCCCGCGACGCCCTCCTCAAGGCCAAAGACAGCAGCGATGCCGACACCGCCGGACGCATCCTCACCTGGGCCGAGGGGAAATTGAAGCAGCCCTGAGACCGCGCTGCCCTACCAGCGGGGGGGAGGCGGGCATGCCCTCCCTCCCCGCTCCGGCCCGAATCTTCCAGCGTCCGCCGGCAGAATCCCTCCGACTGCGGATGCTTGCTTTTTTCCGCCTCAAGTCACCCCTTTCCGTTTTGTCCGCTCTTTCACCTGCATCGATTTTTCTGGCTCCTTTACGTTGCTTGGGTTTTTTGGCATCGCTTTTATCCTCTTGACTTGTCCCGGCCGTGCCAGACGATGTGCCTGCGGGGCGGCGTTGATTCAACGCAACTCTGCCTGCTTGGACGGCCTTTGTGAGTGCTCCCCCTCCTGGCTCAGACAAGCAGATCAACCACAAATCCACGGACTCGGAAAAATGAGTTCATCAATAACATGAAGATCAAACCTCTATTCGGGAAATCCTTCGTTGCCGCCTGCTTTGGCATGGCGGTCCTTGCCATTCAACCGGCCGCGCTGGGAGCAACGGCCGTTTTTTCTTCGTCGGGGGCCGGTGCCGCCGCCATTCAGGGACAAGTCGACTCCTTCCGGTCCAATCTCGGTGCTTTGAATGCCAATGTCGCCAACTCTTTTGGTTCCGGGCGGCGCGAGATCAACTGGGACGGGGTTCCTGACGCCCGCGCCGCACCCAACAACCTGCCTGCGAATTTTTTCAATTCGAACTCGCCCCGCGGGGTGGTCTTTACCACCTCAGGCACCGGCTTCCAGGTGAGCGCGAATTCCGGGAGTCCCCCCATCAAATTTGGAAACCTTGATCCGTCCTTTCCAAATATGTTCGCCACCTTCAGTGCCCAGCGCCTGTTTGCAGTGCTCGGCAGCAATGTCGTGGACGTCAACTTCTTCATTCCCGGCTCCTTGACACCCGCCCTGACTCGCGGCTTTGGCTCGGTGTTTACGGATGTGGATGCTCCGGACACGACTTCCATTGAGTATTTCGATTCGGCCAATCAGTCACTCGGCACTTTCTTCGCACCCAATGCCGTGGGCGATCAGACCCTGTCATTTCTTGGCGTCGCCTTCGACAGTGCCGTTATTTCCAGAGTGCGGATCACCAACGGCAACCAAGCTCTGCTCGCGCAGCAGGGTGGGGGGGACTTCGTAGTCATGGACGACTTCATCTACGGAGAGCCAGTGCCGGTGCCTGAGCCCACTTCGGCCATCATGGCGCTTGTGGCTGCGTCCGTGGCGCTTTCGTCCCGGGTGCGCAGACGCATCCAGAGTTAGTCCGGGCCGTGACGGCCCTCCCAGCATGACTCCGCCCGCCAGAGCACGGCGGTGCGGAGGAACGCGGCGGCGATTGCGTGTTCCCGGGGGACGCATGGCGGCACACTGAAGCAGCCCCGGGGCCGCACCACACCCGCCCCGCCCCTCCGGCCGCGTCGACATTGCTGTACGCGCGGACCGGTCTGCTTGTCTGGTGTTGATGCTCACTCAATCAGGAGATTGCTGTAGTGTGACTTCGCCATGGTAATGCAGGCTCGTCTGCCCACCAGCCGGCAAACCAAAAGGAACCCACACGGGCAGCCCCCAACCTGGCAGGGGGCTGGGGGGTGGGCTCAGTGATTGATGCCGACAGTGAGCGACCAAGTGGGGAAAACCAGCCCGATCCCTTTCGCTCCGGATTCCCAACGAAAAGCCAGCGGGCCGAGCCGGTGGGACTTGCGAGCCGGGGCATAGAGCGGCTTCTTTTTGACCTCCCTTGGGAATGCCCAGCAGCTGGCCCAGACACTGCCCCTTGGCCACGTGATGCGCGCCATCCCGTTGCGCTTGTCTTAAGATTCGTCGAGCCTCACCACATAGGCCGACACTGCCCCCACCTTGGCCCTCCGCAAAAACCGCACCCCCGGCTGCATGAGCATGTAAAGCGCCACCGGCGCCAGCAGCACCGGCAGCGTCGTCGTCCAAAACCAGACCCGCTGCGGGCTGGTCAACGCCCGCACCAAAGCACGAAGGCGGGGAAATCGGGGAGCGGTTTTCATGGTGAAGGAAGTGTATTCCCGATTTGGTCAGTAGATAAGCCCTCCTCGAAAGCCGAACCATCGCGCGTCAAAGTCGAAAAGCTTGCATTTTGGGCCCCAAAGCCAAGCCACAGGCCCAAAATGGTGAACCCCATGAGACAGTGTCGAGAGCGATTCCTTCTCCCCGGGAACACAACAAATGACCCAGGCCTCTCCCCCGTGCCAGTCGACGCTAATTTTCGCCAGGCGAGCGATCGCCACGTCGTCCCGCCTCCAGACTTCGACCACCGCCCCGCCCAACGTCAGTCCCTGTTGAAACTCCACCCCCGGCCGCATCACAAAAAAACAGCCCCACCGGAACCAGCAGGACCGGCAGCGTCGTCGTCCAGAACCAGACCCGCCGGGGGCTGGTGAATGCCTGCACCAGGGCACGGAAACGCGGACGGGCGATGGCCCGTAGCGCGGCGTGGACGGTCGGGAAATGTCGGCTGGTCGTCATGGCGGCAGGCAGGCGCGGCTCTCGCGCCGTCCGCCCCGGACGATAAACATCCCGCGCTGCGTGAAAAGCAGTTAATTTTGAAAGCGTCCGCCTCCCCCTCCCCCCCGTTCCTGGTGCAGCGAAATGGCGGCTTCAAGCCGCCACTCCCAGTCGCGAAGCGTGGCTGGGCACGGCTTGGACAAGATAACCCCCAACCCAGCGCCCTCAGAAACCACCCCTCTAACCCTCTAACCCTCTAACCCTCTAACCCTCTAACCCTCTAACCCTCCAACCCTCCAACCCTCCAACCCTCCAACCCTCCAACCCTCCAAC
>JANOAS010000283.1:0-3341 GCA_031411255.1 bacterium | reverse complement strand
AAGCCTGCCCAAGTGGTGGGGTCGTAGACGACTGGCTGGATCATGGCAGCCTACGATGGGGTTGAGGAGGGCTTTTGTCCAGTTTTTTCCTCAGCACCACTCATCCTCAGCTGGCTGCCTGGGAATCTGCGGAAACCCTGGAGAGGAAATCTCCCAGTCCCATTCCGGCTTGACTCTCCGGGGCGGAACTCCTAAGGCTGATCCACGATGAATGGACCGACCACGCCGCAGTTCCGGCCCTCCCGCCCAGCGGGATTCCGGGTTGTTTTCATCGCCTGTGCCGGCATGCTGGCCGCGTGGGCTGGAGCGGCGGAGGATCCCGACGTGGCGCTCGGCCAGTTGCGCAAGGGTGAGTTCGCCCCGGCCCTCGCCTCCGCCACCACCGGGCTGGCAGAAACGAACACCCAGCAGGAGGCGTGGCACCTCATCCGGCTCCAGGCCCTCATGGCCACCGGCCAGTTCCCGGAGGCGCTGAAGGCGGCGGAGGCCGCCCTCGAGTACGACGCCCGCAGCCTGAAGCTCAAATGGGCCGCCCGGGAGGCCTTTCTGGCCAACGGCGACACGGCGCGGGCTGAGCCCATCCCGGGCGAAATCCAGGAACTCATGCGCACGCGGAACTGGGCCTACCGCGATGCGGCCAGCGTCGTCATCTACGGGCGGGCCATGGTCGAGCTGGGCGCGGATCCAAAGACGGTCCTCGACAAAATCTACACCCCCGCCCGCAAGATGGAGCCCGGCGCACGCGAGCCCCTCCTCGCCGCCGCAGAGCTGGCCCTGCAGAAAAACGACCACGCCCTGGCCGCGAAGAAATTCACCGAGGCGCTCAAGGCCTTCCCGGACGATCCCGACCTCCTCTGCGGGCTCGCCCTCGCCTTTGCCCCCAGCGACCGCCAGCTCATGGTGGAGCGCCTGGAGGCCGCGCTCAAGGCGTGCCCGGCCCACGTCCCCTCGCTCCTCCGCCTCGCCGACCACGCCATCGACAAGGAAAAGTACGACGAAGCCGCCGGCCTTCTCGACCAGGTGGAAAAAGTGAACCCCCATTCCCCCGAGATGTGGGCCTGGCGCGCCGTGCTGGCCCATTTAAAAAACGAGCCGGAGGCCGAGTCCAGGTCCCGTGCGGAGGCGCTGAAATACTGGCCGGCGAACCCACTGCCGGACCACATGATCGGGCGGAAGCTTTCCCAGAAATACCGCTTCGCCGAGGGGGCCGCCCGGCAGAAGCAGGCCCTCGCCTTTGCCCCCGGCTACCTGCCCGCCCAGTCCCAGCTCGCCAGCGACCTCCTCCGCCTCGGCGACGAGGACGAGGGCTGGAAGCTCGCCGCCACCGTCCAGGAAAAGGACGCCTACGATGTCGCGTCTTTCAATCTGATGACGCTCCACGACGCCATGACGGCGGACTTCACCACGCTGAAGAACGAGGATTTCACCGTCCGCATGAAGGCGTCCGAGGCCGCCATCTACGGCCAGCGCGTCCTCCAGCTCTTGGGCGAGGCGCGCACGAAACTCGGGGAAAAATACGGCCTCACCGTCGCCCGGCCCACCATCGTGGAGATCTTCCCCCAGCAAAAAGACTTCGGCGTGCGCACCTTCGGCATGCCGGACAATCCTGGCTACCTGGGCGTGTGCTTTGGCCGCGTCGTCACCGCCGTCAGCCCCGCCGCCAGCCGCGGGCATCCGGTCAACTGGGAGGCCGTCCTCTGGCATGAGTTCTGCCACACCGTCACCCTCCAGGCCACGAGAAACAAAATGCCGCGCTGGCTGAGCGAGGGCATCTCCGTCTACGAGGAGCGCCAAGCCGACCCCTCCTGGGGCGAGCACATGGACCCCGACTACCGGGAAATGATCCTCGGCGGCCAGCTCACCCCCGTCTCCGCCCTCAGCGGCGCCTTCATGTCGCCGCCCTCGCCGCTTCACCTCCAGTTCGCCTATTTCGAGTCATCGCTCGTGGTCGAGTTCATCGTCACCCGCTTCGGGGCGGATTCCCTGAAGGCCGTCCTGCGCGACCTCGCCGCCGGCGTCACCATCAATGCCGCCCTCGCCTCCCGCGTCGCCCCCATGGAGACCCTCGAGCGCGACTTTTCCGCCCATGCCCGCGCCCTCGCGGAAAAAATGGCGCCGGAGCTGAACTGGGACCGGCCCCCTCCAGAGCTGCTCGTCCCCGGCGCCGACGCCGCCCTCGCCGCCTGGACCAAGGACCACCCGTCCAACTACTGGATGCTCCTGCGCGAGGCGAACCAGCTCCTCGACCAGAAAAACTGGGCCGCCGCCAAAGCCCCCCTCCAGACCCTGCTCGACAAATTTCCCACCCAGACCGGCGCCGCCAGCGCCTGGCCCCTCATGGCCGCCGTCCACCGCGAGCTGAAGGAGACCGACGCCGAGCGCGCCCTGCTCGCCAGGTTCACCGCCCTCGACGCCGCCGCGCCGGACGCCGCCCTGCGCCTGGCCGACCTCGCCACCGCCGCCGCCGACTGGCCCGCCGCCCTCCAGCAGACCCGCCGCGCCCTCGCCGTGAACCCCCTCATCCCCGCCCCCTGGCGCACCCTCGCCCAGGCCGGGGAAAAAGCCGGCCAGCCCGCCACCGCCATCGAGGCCTGGCGCACCCTCCTCCAGCTCGACCCGCCCAACCCCTCAGAAGTCCACTTCCAGCTCGCCCGCCTCCTCCACCAGACCGGCGACATCGACTCCGCCCGCCGCCACGTCCTCCTCGCCCTCGAGGAAACTCCGAGGCACCGGGCTGCCCTCAAGCTCCTGGCCGAGATCCCCCCCGGCCCCGGCGTCCAGTCCCCTGCGCCTGCCAGCAACTGAGCCCTCCTCTTTCCCTGGCCCGGGCTGGAGTTTGTCCTAGAAACACCCCGCATCGGCGCACCGCAGGCTGTTTTTGTGCCGGAATGAGCCGTTTTTGGCCCGGCATAAGCCCCATTTTCTGCCACGATGTGGCCATATTCTGCCACAAAAACCTCGTTTTCTGCCACGATGGGTACCAATTCTGACACGATGAACACATTTTCTGGCGCAAAAACCACGTTTTCCGCCACAAAAAGCCAAGTTTCTGCCACGATGTGGCCATTTTCTGCCACAAAATCCGCCCTCCGACCTCGTTTTTCGCCCTCATTTGGGCCATTCTGGCCCCGATGCGGTCCACGTGACCCATCCACACCATGCCACTAAGGCCCTGATCCAGAGATCTCAACCTGCCGGAAGGCTGCGCCGCAACACCCGCCGGGCCGGTTTCCCCTTTTCACCACCCGCCCCCCTTCCCGGCTGCCGGGCTGGCAGGGAGAGGCCCAGCCGCCGTGCCCCAAGAAAGTGGTCCGCACAGTCCTCTGTGCGGTGCGAGCCCC
>JANOAS010000282.1:0-2577 GCA_031411255.1 bacterium | reverse complement strand
GCACGGCGCTGCTGGCGCCGGTGCGGGCCTCGGGCCGGAAGGACTTCACCGCCGCGCTGGAGGACTACGCGGCCAACAAGTCCCTGGCCGTGACGCTTGTCACCAATCAACGCCTCGCATAGTCATATGCGGAAACCCTGTGACCAGGCAGTGAGCAAGCTGAAGGCACTGGCCCAATAGGGGGCTGTTGCTCTGGAATTCAGTGGGCGGCGCGTAGACTCCGGTTCACAGGGAGGACCGTTCCGGCAGGGGACGGGTGGCGATGAGTTCGTTCACGAAGCGCTGGCGGGCGGGGCTCCAGCCTGCGGTGCTCAGCCAGGCGGAGGCCGCAGATGGGTCACGCCGGTGCCAGCCCTCGTAGAGCCAGGCGGCGGAGGATTCGCGGAAGGCGGGATCCGGGATGGCATCCAGCCAGGTGAAGGCGGCGGCGGGATCGAGGGCGAGGGCGGTTTTCGCAAAGACCTGGATGGCGGGCACCGTGTCCACGCCGAAGGGCTGGCGGCTCAGCCACGCACCTGCGGCATTGATGTCCTGCTTTCCCCATTCCTCGACGATGCGGGCCAGGGCGACGGGGCGGGGCACCTTGTCCGCCTCGCGGAGCAGGGTGTCTGCCGCCGCTGCCGGGTCGGGGAGGGTGGAGAGCCTCGGGGCATCGTTCAGGATTTTCAGATCATCGCCCATGGCGGAAAGTGGGTGGTTTTTGATGTGCTCCGCCCAGCCTGCGGGGTCCAGGACGGGCCAGCGTTTCTCGATTTCCTCCTGGATGTCCCGCGCTGGCTCACCGCCGAAGGAGCGGCGGGTCACGCCGTTCTGCACGGTGGTGCGGGCCGGGGAATAGGGGTGTTCCTCCATCAGTCCGCGCAGGCGGCGCAGGTCTTCTACCGTGCGGATGCCGGCGCGGAGCGGGCTTTGCCTGCGGGAAGTGGAGCCCCTCTCCTCGCACAGCAGGCGGGCGGCGATGAGGACGTCGCCCCGCGCCACGGCGGTGGGCAGATCCACGTGCTGCAGGGCGGGGTCACCGCTTTTTTTCCGGGCGGGGGCCCAGTCTGCAAACTCAGCCGGAGCGCGCGTGCCCCAGACGAGGGCCATGTCGCGGACGGGCTCCCAGCTCTTGTAGGGCATGTCGTACTTCAGTTCACCGGCGAAAGCGAAGGCGGCCGGTCCGTCCAGTTCCGCCCAGCGGATCATGAGAGCGCGGAGCATCCACTCGCGGCCTGGCAGGCTGCCGTCGTTGAGCGCGGCTACGGCGGCGGGCACGTCCTCAGCGGGCAGGCGGGCGAGGATGGCGGCGGCTTCCACTTTCTGTGCGGCAGGCGGGTCTTTCCCGGGGGCTGCGGCGGCGGCGGTGGAAAGGGCGCGGGCCACGCGGTCCTCCACCCGGCCTTCCGGCTCCGGTGCGGGCGCTGCAGCCGGCACTGCGGTGACAGGGGCTGCGGGTACGACAGCGGGCCGGTGCCAGTGCAGCCAGGCGGCGAGGGTGACCACGGGCAGGGCGGCCAGGACGAAGCCGCGGGCAAAGGTGGTGGCGGTGATCATGGCGCCGGGGTGGGGGTGGTGGATTTCAACCAGGCGACGCGTTCCGCCGGCCAGCCTGAGGTGTCGAGAAACCCGGCTGCCTGCTTCGGTGAATCCTGCTGCCAGCGCCGGTGCAGCCCGCAGATGACCTGCTCCCGCAGCCCGGCATCCGTGATTTTCTCGGCCACGGAGAAGGTGGCCTTCGCCTTTTCCAGTGCTGCGGAGTCAGCTTTCCTGCCGGGCATCGGTGCGTAGGGCAGCGCGCGGACGGCAGCGGCGGCGAGCGCCTCGTCCACCTCTGTTCCGGCGTTTTGTGCCGCGAGCCACCCGGCCAGATTGGGCTCCGCAGCTGGCCAGGCTTGCGCGATTTTCTGAAAGGCCTCACTCCGGCTCACGAGTCCTCCGGCCTTCACCAGGACTTCGGAGGCCCGGGCCGCTGTGTCCTTCACTTGGGAGACGGAGTAGGACATGGGCCCGCGCTGCTTCTCCACGTCCCAGACTGAAAGCAGGCCGAGTGCGGCGTGAAATCTGAGCGCGGGATCGGTCTGTTTCTCCAGCCAGTCGTTCACCTCCGCCGTTTGCCTTTTGGCCCAGCGGGCGATGTGCCGCTCGAAGGGCTCGCCCCCGAGCGGGCCGCTGAAAATGCCTGCCAGCGCTGTGGCCAGATTGCCCCTTTGCTCTGCGGTCCAGTCGCTGCGGTAGTCGGAGTGTCCGTGATCCCCGGCCAGTCCTGCCAGGGCTTGCGTCCTGGCCGGGCCGGGGGGCAGTTTTTCGGCGAAGGCGATGGCAACGGCGGGCCGGCTGCCGATGAGTTGTTCAAGAACAAACGCGGCAAGCCGGGAGAACAGCATTCCCTCAAATCCGGCCGTTTGGAGGGCGGGCCGGGAAAAATTTTCCGCCAGCCATGCGGCGGCAGCGCTGGCGTCGGTCTGCGCCCAGCCGACGAAGATGGTCCACGCCGGACCGTCCAGCCCGTCATGGGTGGCTGTCCAGTCCATGGCGGACGCAGGCTGCGTTTTGGCCCACTCATGGAGGAGCGTTTGCAGAATGCTTCCTTTCTCC
>JANOAS010000281.1:0-9070 GCA_031411255.1 bacterium | reverse complement strand
CCTCCCCCTCGACGCCGGACTCGTATTCCTCGTCCTCGACACCGGAGTCTTACTCCTCTTCTCCGACGCCGGAGTCGTCTTCCTCCTCCTCGTCGCCGGAGTCGTCTTCCTCTTCCTCGTCGCCGGAGTCGTCTTCCTCTTCGGAAACGATTTCCTCGTCGGCTTCTGCGGTTTCGTCGTATTCCTCGATCTCCTCGACGGAGAACTCCTCGATGGATTCCCACTCTTCGGACTCTACAAACTCGGAGTACTCGGCGTACTCCTCGACGACTTCCTCGTAGTATTCCTCGGTGAAGAGGCATTCGAAAAAGCTGAAGGATATGGCCGAGTAGGCGGCGATGGAGAAGGGGTTGATCTCGAAGTTCACACCGCGGCCGCGGTTGACGACTGGGCGGTCGTCATTCACCCAGATGTCCTTGGGCAGCGGGAGGTCTCCGCCGGGGACGAAGACCCAGCAGTCGCTGTCGTTGAACTTTGGGTTCATGAGGTAGTTGTACGGCATGTAGCAGTAGCCGGCGTCACCCCAGTCTGTGCCCCAGGAGTTGCGGATGATGAAGACCTGGTCCACGTCCGAGTAGCCCACGCAGCACATGGAGTGGCCGCCGTGGCTCTCGCGCGTCACCTCCTGCGGGCTGGGCATGGGGACGACGCCGCCGCGCTGGTTGCACTGGTCAAAGGATTCAAACAGGACGCAGCCAAAGACGATGGGCATGCCCTCGGCGAGGCAGTGCTTCCAGGCGTCGAGGTCCAGCGGAACCTGGAGGCGCTCGTTCACACGGAAATCTGCGGCCTCCTGGTAGGAGGAGCGGTTGGGCTTTTTCTTGAGGATCTTTTTCTCAAAAGGCCAGGTCTGCTCCGAGCACACGCCGAAGTCTCCAAGGCCCTCCATGGCCATCTGGATGTAGCTGCCGCCGTCCTTGTCCTGGTCCCCGGCCCGCCAGCGGGCGTTGTAGTAAACAAAGAGCCGGCTCACGTCCTGGCTCTTTCCCGTGATGCGTTTGATCCAGTATTCGTAGGCGCCGGCGACGGCGTTGGCCACGCAACTGCTGGTCTGGCCCTGGTTTTCCACCTTCGTCATGAGCGGACGCATGTCCACCTTGCGCGGCAGGCCGCCTGTGCTGATTTTTCCCGAGGGCTCGAAGACTGCGGCGTCCGGCGCGGCGGCCATGGCGCGGTACCCCGCAGTGGTGTGAACGTTTCCGGCGGAGTCGGAGCTTTGAATGACAGATCGGCCTGTTTTTGACATCGTGGGTGGTGTGGTGGGACTGTGGTGAGGTCCGCCGCCCGCTGCCCGGCAATCCAGCGCCGGCGCGGTTTAGCAGCGAATGCGCGGCCATTAACAGAAGCAGGAATCATGCGCAAGGGCGGGGCCCCAGTATTTGCATCAGGGCGGCCGGATCAGCCGAGAAGCACCCGCAAGCACGACGCAGCGAAGAGGCCGCGCAGATGCTTCAGCTGGGCTGCAGTGAGCGGGCGCAGGGAGGCGGGGGCTTTCTTTGCGCCGGAGATGAAGTGCTGGAGGGCGGCGAGGAAAAGGGGGAGCTGGTCCTCCTCCGCAGCCTGGATGATGTCGGGAAAGACGGCGTCCAGGAGGGAGACGCCGTAGTCTGTTTCCGAGGCCAGCTCCTCCGCCCAGCGCATGATGGTCTGCACCGGCGGCTCCGCAGGAAACCTCCCGCCGACCATGGTGAGGAAGTCCTCCCGACGCGTCACGTTCATGAGCAGGGCGAGGAAGAAGCGGTGCTCCGGCTGGATGAGGGTGGAGCGGAGGTTTTTGATCATGTTCCGCCGCACGGCCTCGTCCA
Source organism: bacterium (assembly GCA_031411255.1). Classification (GTDB taxonomy): domain Bacteria; phylum Verrucomicrobiota; class Verrucomicrobiia; order Verrucomicrobiales; family V1-33; genus JANOAS01. The sequence goes on along the minus strand of JANOAS010000281.1, from coordinate 7,265 downwards.
GCGTAGCGGCCACACCTGCGGCCAGGGTTCCGTGTTTTTTCTGAAATGCGGCCAGCACCGTCTCCCACTCGCCTGCGTCCTCCAGGCCGCCCATGGCGCTCTGCAGGATGAAAAAACCGCGCTCGAAGTCGAGTTCCTCGATCATCTCCAGCACCAGTTCGGCATACGACGGATCGCCGGTCTGTTCGAGCACGTCGAGCAGCTGCTTGCGCCGCATGGTCAGAGCGTCGTTAAAGACCGGGTCAAAGGCGATGTGGGGCGGCAGGTAGTTGAACTGCGGTCCGGTCCCGGGATCATGCTGCGTGCGCACGACCACGGTGATGGACGGGGTGTCCAGGTGGAAAAGGGAGTGGATGCAGCTCTGGCCGGAGACGATGGGCACGGTGCGGCCGGTTTCCAGCAGCTCGATGTTCTGCATCCGCACGTCCCCCACGCGGAAGTGCGGGGTGACGGAGCGCGCGTTTTCAAAGGCGTAGTGGGCATGAATGCTGGAGCCGTGCATGACGTGGAAGGCGCCGGAAAACTCGTGCTGGTGGATGTCCGTGGTGCCGTCCATCCAGAAAAGCAGCTGGATGTAGAAGCGCGGGTGGTCGTAGGCGATGAGTTCCGGCTGGCCAAAGCCGGAGTGCGTCTGCGTTGGCTGGTCGTCATCCAGGAGAAAGGCGCGGATGAGCGACTGCAGGTCCACGTGGTCCGCCGGAGGGTGCTCCGCCAGCACGGCGCACGCGATGCCGGGGAATTTCTCCAGCGAAAAATTCTCCCGTTTCCAGCGTTCGAGCACGGTGCGGCCCAGTTCCTTGAAAAATCCATCCATGGCGGACATTTCGACCGGACCTGGCCCTGTCACAAGGGGCAATCCTCCTTCCGCCTTGCGGGCGGGCGAATCTGCGCTCCCTTCCTGCGGTGGACGCGGCCGGCCGTTCCGCCGCCAGACTTCATGAAGCCCTTCACCAAACTTGCCGAGGCCCGCACCGCAGCCGGGTCCACTCTCACGCTTCACTCGCGTGACGGGCACCATTACCTGCGAGTGAACGGACAGCCGCTCATGTCCACGGACTCCGCCCTTTCCGAGGCGGCGCTGGCCGAGCTGGGCTGCGACCGGCTGCGCGGGCGGAAGGAGGCCCGCGTGCTGGTGGGCGGGCTCGGGTTTGGGTTCACCCTGCGCCGCGTGCTGGGCCTGGTGGGCGCGGATGCCGTGGTCGAGGTGGCCGAGCTGTCGCCCGAGGTGGTGGCGTGGAACCGCGAATTTCTCCCCCACGTGAACGGCCGGTGCCTGGACGACCCGCGCGTCCTCGTTTCCATCCGGGATGTCTGCCAGATCATCGCGCAGGCTCCGGCGGGGCACTACGATGCCATCCTGCTGGATGTGGACAACGGCCCCGTGGCCGTGGTGCAGGAGGGAAACGCGCGGCTCTACCAGCCGCGCGGGCTGGAGTCGATCGCCAGGGCGCTCAAGCCGACGGGCCGGGTCGCCTTCTGGTCCGCCGGGGCGGACAAGCCGTTTGTCCGGCGGCTGGCGGCCGCAGGCTTCACGGTGCAGACCGTCCCGGTGAAATCCCACGCCCACGCGCGGCGCGAGGACAACAATGTTTTCGTCGGCGACCGGAAGGTCTAGCCGGAAGGCAGCCATCTTCCGTGCAGGAATTCCGGCAGCACGCCTCCCGACCAGGGGGCACGGCGGAGGGATTGACGAGTGATGAACAAGGATTGTTGATTTGGGAAGGGGCCGGGGGCGCGGTGAGGCTTCCAAAGTCTCGTTCTTTGGGCCGGGCTGGAGGAAGCCTGACGGAACAGGGGGAAGGCGGCTGCGGGGTGTTTTTTATGGCGAATGACGGAATCTTGGTGACAAGGCCCCAGAGGCTCGCCGGAAAGACAATGCGAGTCGTCGGAGAGGCAATCCTTCGGAGGGGCACCACACGACGGGCGGCACCGCCCCCGCCGTGTGACGCCCCGGGCGAAAGCCGGTGGGCCGGTGCTACGGCAGCTCGATCTGCACGGGCTGGACGAGGTAGCGCCAGAAGGTGCGGGCGGCGGTGGCTGGCGCGGTGATGAGGACCGGGTTTCCATCCCCCACGGTCGGGACGCCCTGCCGGGACCATGTGGTGAGGTTCGCCGTGCTCAGTGCCTGGTAGCACCGGCCGCTGACGGTGGGCAGGGTGACGGACTGGGTGGTGGGCGTGTTGCTCAGGCTGGTGATCTCAAACTTCGAGGCAGCCTGCGAGGCATTGGTCCCGTGTGCCGCCTCCCAGGCGTCGACGGTGCCGTCCCCATCCGCGTCCGTGCAGAGGGTGACGCTGGCGCTCTGGAAGCGGTAGGCTTCCGAGTAGGGCTGGGTGGTCTGGCCGTTGATGGCTCCGCTGATTTTCAGCTGGAAGCTGGTGGCACTGGCCGGGATGCGGCCGACGAGGAGGAAGGTGCTCGTCCACTTGATGGCGTTCGCCTTTTGCTGCGTGTTGAACTCGTCCGCCAGAGGCGTGGCCCCGCCGGTGACGAGGCCGTCGCCATTGATGTCGTAGTCCGCCGTCAGCACCTCGGTGACGGGGCCGTCCGGAGTGGTGGAGATGAGTTCCACCTTCAGCGTGTCATTGGCCTCAAATCCGCTGCCGGTGCTGGTGTCGTCCACCAGCACGGTGAGGGCGAGGCATTTTTCCGCACCCGGGGTGAGGGCGGCGGCATCCGTGGTGACGGTGGCGGTGCCGGGGTCCATGGTCAGCTCCTGCAGTCCGGTCTGGCGGAAAAGGGCAGGCAGGCCGGTGGTCTGGAGGTAGGTGGTGGTGGCGCCGAGGGTGATCCGGCCGAGGACCGCAGGCACGACCACGGTGGCGGTGGCGGTGCAGGGCTGGATCTCGTCCTTCAGGGAAATCACCAGACTTGGGGTGAAGTTGCTGATCGCCACGCCGGTGAACTGAACCGGCGCACCATACGGCCTGATTCCCCCGGTCAGGACGGTCGGCGCAGTGATCTCCCAGCCTGTGGCGGAGAGCGTGCCGAGGCCGTTCACGCTGAGTTTGAAGTCCACAGTGTCCTGCGAGCCGTCGGGATTCACACCGGGGCGGCGGACGACATCGCTGACGATGGCGGAGATGGCGCAGGGTTCTTCCGTGAAGGCGATGGAGAGGTCATCGATGGCCTGGTGTCCGTCGGTGCCGGCGGCTTCGTTGGTGTCGGTCCACTTCACGGTGATGTATTGGCCCGGGAGGACGAGCGGTCCGGTGCCGGCGGCGGGGGTGAAGTTCACCGTGCTGCGGTTGGCGGCGGCGTTGCCGTCGAGCGCGGTGTTGACCGTCGTGCTGGAGACGGCGGTGTTCGCCCCGGCGGGGAAGGCGGTGAAGCCGGCCCCCGCCACTGCGGTGGCGCTGCTGGCGCCGGAGGCGATGCTGGAGAGCGGGGCGTCGCTCACCGCGTAGAAGGTGGTGACGTTCTCCACCTGGGTGGGCCCGGCCACGCTGGCGCTGCGCCAGAGTTCCTCTACGTAGTGCAGAGTGGTCAGGCGGACGGGGAGCGGCCCGGTGTTCCGCATGACGAGGGCGTAGGAAATGTTGGCGATGTTTCCGGTCCCGGTGGCCTTGGAGCCGAGGGCGCGGTCGGCGGTGGCGCCGCTGGCGGCTCCGCAATTGATGAGGCCGGTGAGGGCCGCCGTGCCGCTGCTGGGCTGGAAGGTGCCGCTGGCGGTCGCTCCGTTGTTGATCTGCGCATACCAGCCGGGCACGGTGCTGTTGTTCACCCAGGGGATGGAGGTGGTGCCCACGCTGTCGAAGGTCTGGGCGATGGTGGCGGTGCCGGTGCCGGAGCCGTTTGCGGCGATGAAGACGCTGGTGCCCGTGGCCGGGCCGGTGGTGGTGATGCGGAAATAATACGGCGCGCTGCTGTCCACGCCGCCATTGGCCGTGCCGCCGCTGTCCTTGAGCACGACGGTCACATTCGCATTGCCGCTGGCAGCGGGATTCGGGGTGAAGGTGAGGGTCCCGGCGGCATCCACGGCGGGCGGGGTGGTGAAGAGGCCGGGATTGTCCGTGGTGACGGTGAAGCTCAGCGTCTGCGCGGATTCATTCGCCGGTCCGGCGGAAATCGCGGTGGCCCAGTTGGTCGTCGTCTGCGCTCCGGCGCTGGCGGGCACGATCAGGTTCCGTCCCGTGGTGGTGAAGGACGGCGCGTCATTCACCGGGGTGACGGTGTAGAGGAAGGTGTCGCTCACGGCCACGCCGTCCACGGTGGTGGAGATGGTGATGGTGGCGGTGCCGTTGGCATTCGCAGCCGGGGCGGGCAGGGTGAATGTGCGGGCGGAGCAGTTCGTGCCGCCGTGGGTGAGGCTGGCATTCGGCAGGAGGGGCTGGTTGTTGGAGGTGACCGTCACCACCGGCATAGTGGTCTGCCGGGCGGGATCGCCCACGGTGAAGCCGATGGTGGCCACCGCAGCGGAGTCCTCCAGCACGGTGAGGACCGGCAGGCTGCTCAGGCCGGGGACGATGGTGAGGAAATAGGTGCCGCGTTTGCCAGTGGTCCAACCGTCCACGACGATGCGGTAAGTGGTGCCCGCCGTGGCCGCGAGCACGAGGCGGCTGGTGCCGTTTCCTCCGCTTTCGTCGTCCGACGCCACCGCGGTGAGGGCATTGACCGCAGTGCCGGTGAAGACGCCGAGCACGGTGTCGAAGTTGCTGGCGACGGTATCCACGATGTAGCGGCCCGTCGCGGGAGCGGTCCAGCGGTGCCAGACAGTGCCCGTGGCCGCGTCGCCGGAAGACGGCTCTGCATCCGGCTCGCCAGGCTCGGCGGTGGCGGCGACATTGGTGCCGGAGGTGGTGGCCCATGTGCCGCTGCCGAGGTCCGTGGCGCTGGCAAAGGCGTCGTTGGCGGGGGGGGCGGGAGGCGCTGGGACCGGTCCGAGGTTGAGGCGAATGGTGCCCTGCTTGCCGTTATAGCCCGAGACCTGGATGCGATAGGTCGTGCCCGCGGCGGCGGTGAACGCGAGCTTTGAGGTATTTGAGCCGCCGCCATCATCATCCAGAGCGACCTGCGTTAGGCTGCCTACCGCCGTGCCCGTGAGCACGGTCAGCACGGTGTCGAAACTGCTCCCAATGGTGTCCACCTGCACGCTGCCCGCGGCGGGGGCGGTCCAGTTCCACCAGACGGATTTGGTGCGGAGGTTGGTGGCCGGTTCTCCGGATTCCATGGTGCCGCCGGCATTGCAGCTCGCGGTCCGTGCCGTTGCGCCGGTAAGGGTGAGGGCGGCGGCAAAGTCATCATTCAGCGGCCTGGTGAGACCGGTCATGCGGGCCAGCGCAGCCGCAGAGGCGGCGAGCACAGGTGCCGGACTGCCGAGGAGGCTAAAGAAGCGGCTGTCATAGGTCGTGAGCCACCCCGGAGCCGCCCACACGCCCAGATAGGCCCCGCCGGCGATTTCATTGAAGATGACTTCGATTTGATAAGTGCCCGAAGCGAGGCGCACCTGGCCAAAGGCGTCCGCACAGCAGCCGGGAGCGGCGAATCCGTCCGGGAGCGCCGTGGCCCCGGCCCCGCCGGAGACGGTCCAGCCGCGGCTGCCGAGGATGCGGAAGCGCACGCCGTCATCGCCCAGCACATTGAAGGTGTAGTCGCCGGTGGTTGGGATGGTGATGGTGGCCCGGGCCCCGACGGCGAAGTTGTCGTCATCCGCCGCCGTGTTGCCCGGGAAAGCGGTCTGGGTCAGGCCGTGACCACCGCCGCCGTTCTGGGGGTCGTAGTAGTTGATGGTGGCGGCGTTGTTCGTGGTGGTGGTGCCGGGAATGGTCTCGCCGCACCAGGAACGGACCACCTGGTCAATGGCTGCCTCATAGCTGTTCGCGCCGTTGTGGATTTCCGTCACCGTCCACGCGGCGGCGGAGAGGGTGCCCACGGTCTGGGTCACGGCCCCGCCGGTTTCGCCGAGCAGGCGGAAGTTTCCATCCACCGCCGTGCGGGCACCGCGGGCGAGGAAGACCTCGCACTGTGCGCCGGCGGCCCGTTCCCAGGAGAGAAACTCCACGCCATAGGTTCCGGCAAGCAGGTGGACGACGCCGAGGGTGTCCGCATTTCCCGTCTCGGCGTCGAAGGTGAGGGTATTCCCGCTGTGGGCCGGGTCGGCGGGGTTGCCTGTGTTCAGACGGGTGCTGCTGGAGAAGGAGGGATTGCTGCCGCCCGCGGCTGCAAAGAGGCGCAGCCGCGCGCCGTCGTCGCTGGAGAAGCCGAAGGTGTAGTCGTCCTCGGTGGCGATGGTGATGTAAGTGCGGGCGAGCAGGGCGAAGTCGTTGTCATTTCCATCCACGAGGCCCTGTGCGGTGCGGTTGTCGGCAGGGTAGGCGGTTTCACTGCCGAAGAAGGCCGAGCTGCCCGGATAGCCCGGGTCGCTGAAATTGATGACGGCTGCCGTGGAGACATAATCCAGTGCGGCCGGGTCGGCCAGCAGGGCGTCGGCATCGGCATGGGACTGGATGAGGGTGGCAAGATTGGAACGCCACACCTCCCGCACCTCCCACGCGCAGTCCGCCTGCACACTGGCCTCCACCGCGCCGATGTCCACGCGCCCCCACTGCCGGCGGGCGACGCCGCGCTGGTCGGTGGTGAGCGTGCTGCTGGTGATGCGGTCCCGCGCCGGGCTGCCGGGCAGCGGGAGCATGGTGCGGGTGGGGCCGCCGTTGTTCGCCAGGGGGCCGAGGAGCGGGGCCGCATTGATGAGCGTGCCGGTCAGAGTGCCGGCCCCTGCCCGGGATTGGACGATATTGCTGCCGACGGCGGCAAGGGCGGCGCTATGGAAGATGTCCGCGCCTGTGCCTGCCGTGATGGTGTTTCCGGCGATGATGCTATTGGTGATGGTGCAGTCGGGGCCGATCACACGCAGGCCGCCGCCGCCCTGGGTGCCGGCGGAACTGTTGGCCGTGACTGTGCAGTGAGTCAGCGTGAGGTTGGTGCCGGCACTGGCGTAATTGATGGCACCGCCGCCCTGGGTGTTGCCAGTGACGGCGTTGTTGGCGAACGTGCAGAGGGTGAATGCATTCGTGCCGCTGTTACAAGCAACAGCGCCGCCATTCGTGGCAGCCGAGTTGCCGCTGAAGGTGCAGCGCATGGCGACGAGGTGACCATTGCTCGTGATGGCACCACCATTGGTGATGGCCTGGTTCCCGGTGAACGCGCAGTCCTCCACCGTGAGCATGCCCAGGTTGGAAATCGCGCCGCCGGAACTGCCGCTGCCATTGCCACCGGTGAGCGTGAGTTTGTTGAGTGTGAGATTTCCTGCCGCACCGATGCTGAAG
>JANOAS010000280.1:0-17211 GCA_031411255.1 bacterium | reverse complement strand
CAAAAATGGTGGGCCATCGCGGTAGCGGCAGCGGCGGCGTTGGTGGTGCTCGGTTTTTTCTGGTGGCGTCCGTCCCCTGCTGGTCCCTCCTCTACCGCCACCGTCGAGGCGCCTGCCAGCGGGGTCGCCGTGGTCGCGTGCCTCGACAATGCCGAGTGGGAGGGAGACGCGCTGCAGGCCGGAGCCGTCCTGACGCCCACGACCCTGCGCCTGAAATCCGGCTCCGCGCTGGTGGACTTTTTCACCGGCGCCCGTGTCGTCCTGGAAGGACCGACCGAACTGCGGCTCGTCTCGCCGGGCGAGGCATTCCTCGTTTCGGGTAAAATCAACGCCCACGTCCCGCCGCAGGCCAGGGGGTTCACCGTGGGCTCGACCACGGTGAAGGTGGTCGATCTAGGGACCGAGTTCGGGTTTGAATGCCGCACCGGCCGCGATCCCGAAGTTCATGTTTTTCAGGGAAAAGTGGACGTCATCCCGGTCGGCCAGCCAGCGCAGACCCTGAATGCCGGAGAGGCAGTCCGGGCCTCCGGGACCGGGCTGGCGCGGATTTCCGCCGCGGAGACCACCTATCTCAAGCCGGTAACCCTGGAGCAAAGGAGCGCGGCCCGGGCGGTGGAAAACTTCGCCGCATGGCGCGAAGGCGGCCGGGCTCTGTCCGACGAACCCGCTGCCGCTGTTCACTTCACCTTCGACGATGCAGATGCCGCCGCCCATCGCGTGGCCAACCAGTGCTTCCCGGGCTCGATGACCTCGCAGGGCAGCATCGTCGGCAGCGGCTGGACCGACGGCCGCTGGCCGGGCAAGCGCGCCCTGGATTTCCGCAGTGAGGGCGATCGCGTCCGCCTCATCGTCGCCAAACCGATGACCACCGTGACCCTGCTCGCCTGGTTGCGGGTCAGCGCCCTGCCACGCGCGCAAAACGTCATCCTTTCCTCCGATGTCGCCCAGCCTGGCGCACTGCGCTGGCACCTGACCCAGCCCGGCGAACTCCGCCTGGAAATCGCCCGCGACCTCGGCCGGCCCAAGCCCGACTGGGAGGCCGTCAACAGCCCGCCCTTCCTCACGCCGGAACGCCTCGGCCAGTGGACGCTGCTCGCCACCACGTTCGACGGCAGCACCATCCGCCACTACGGAAACGGCCGCCTCATCGGCAGCGGCGCCTCCTTCACCCCGCCCGCCCTGCGCATCGACACCGCCGAACTCGCCAACTGGAACGGCGACACGAAACGAAACCTCGCCGCCGCCATGGATGAATTCGCCATCCTCTCCCGTGCTCTCAGCGCGGAGGAAATCCTCTCCCTTTACCAGGCCGGAAAACCCTGATCCCAACCACCCATTTTCCCATGAACCGCACCCACGCCACCCTCCTCGTCTGCCAGCTCCTCAGCACCGCCGCCCTTGCGCAGCAGCCGGTCCCGCTCTTCGATGCCGGCACGAAACTCGAACCCGCCACCTCGGAGGAAACTCCGGAGGCGCTCATCACCCGCTTCGCTGACCGCGCCCGCGACCGCCATGCACGCGAGGCCAAGTTCCATTCCTACGACCACTACCTGAGCTTCTACTGGGAGGAGCGGACCATGGAAATCGAGATCATCGACCGTGTGGCCAAGGGTGGCAAGGACATCACCGTCAACTACGCCACACTCGCCCCGCTCGGAGCCCCCGAGTTCCGCGCCTTCTACCGCGGCATGAACACCGTGGCCGAATACCACCTGAACGTGCTCGCGCCGGAGGTCTCGCCCAACCACTATTCCGTCACCATTTCCAACAACAGCACGGAAAAGCGTCCGCTGAAAAAGGGCGACCCCGTGGAGATGGAGATCAGCCAGTTTATCAAGAAGGTGCAGCACGGGCGCACGAACTACTACGGCACCACGGTGCTCTACGTCGTCGGCCAGGGCATCGTCCCGTGGCAGGGAAAAGGCGAGCGGCTCGACTCCAGCCCGCTGCCCGAAAAGGCGTGGCCCGGCGGGCTCACGACACTGCCCTATCAATACAGCAACGAGCCGCTGGAGCGCTTCAAACAGATGGCGGGGAACATCGCGCCGGCCAGTGCGCAGCCGTTCATGCTCGGCAGGCGGCTGCACCACACAGACTTCGGCACCGGCAAACACTCTGAGTCCGGGAACCCGGTCTACGACGAGCAAACCGGCAAACTCGGCCCCGCCTTCGTCGCCCAGAGCTGCGTCGCCTGCCACGTGAACAATGGCCGCGCCCTGCCCCCCGCACTCGGGGCGCCCATGCTCCAGACCGTGGTGAAAGTCGGCAGCAATGCGAAAGGCGCACCTCATCCCAAGCTCGGCGGAGCCCTTCAGCCGAAATCAGTGACGGGCGAAGCAGAAGGCAGCGTCACCCTCGCCAGCTACACCGAAGTCGCGGGAAAATACGCAGACGGCACCGCCTTCACCCTGCGCAAGCCAGCCTACGCGTGGAAAGGCGAGGCCCCCTCCCATTTTTCCGCCCGCCTCACGCCGCAACTCGTCGGCCTCGGCCTGCTCGAAGCGGTCAAGGAAGCGGACGTCCTCGCCCTCGCCGACCCGCTGGATGCCAACAAGGACGGCATCTCCGGGCGCGCCCAGATCGTCACTGATCCGGAAACCCAAAAGCCGCGCCTCGGTCGTTTCGGCTACAAGGCTGCCCAGCCCACCGTGAAGGACCAGATCGCCCACGCCTTCAACAGCGACATGGGCGTGACCACCACCATTTTTGCCAAACCCGACGCCGCCCCCGCAGCGGAGAAACCAGAACTTGCCGACGCCGACCTGGCCAGCCTCACCCGTTACATCAGCACCCTCGGCGTCAGCGCCCGCCGCGACCTTGACGACGCGGAAGCTCTTCGGGGCGAGCAGCTCTTTTCCAGTGCCAGCTGCACCGCTTGCCACTCCCCCTCCTTCACCACCAGCTCGCACCATCCCTTTGCCGAATTGCGCGGACAGCGCATCCAGCCCTTCACCGACCTCCTCCTGCACGACATGGGCGAGCCCTTGGCGGACAACATGGGCGAGCACCTGGCCACTGGCGCCGAGTGGCGCACTCCCCCGCTCTGGAGCCTCGGCCTCACCTCCGGCGTGAGCGGCGGCGAGGCGTATCTGCACGATGGCCGCGCCCGCACGCTGGAGGAGGCCATTCTGTGGCACGGTGGCGAGGGGGAGAAATCCAAGGAAGCCTTCCGCACCATGCCCGCCGCGGACCGGACCGCGCTGGTGAAATTCCTCCGTTCCCTTTGACCGGAATTGCGCCAGGATGGTCCGCAGAGTGCCCGGTCCCGAACTCACCGGGCCTCAAAAAACCACCATGCGCTCCCTTCTCGCCAGCTTCCTCGCCCTCGCCTCCGCCGGTCTCGCCGCGGAGCCATCCGTTCAGCGTGAAACCTTCGGCACCACTCCGGATGGCGGCTCCCTCGAGCGCTTTACCCTGACCAATTCCCACGGCGTGACCGCCCGGTTCATCACCTGGGGAGCCACGCTCACCGGACTGCAAAGCCCTGACCGGGAGGGAAAACTCGGGGACGTCGTCCTCGGCTTCGACGACCCCGCGCGCTGGACCCAGTCTCATCCGATGTTCGGCTGCACTGTCGGGCGCTTCGCCAACCGCATCGCGAATGCCCGGTTCACCCTCGAGGGCCATGAATACAAACTGGCTGCCAACAGCGGCCAGCACCACATCCACGGCGGCCCGGGCGGCTTTGCGAAAAAAAACTGGCGTGCAGAACCCGTCGGCAACGACACCGTGCGCTTTAGTTTCACCAGCCCGGCTGGCGAGGAAGGCTACCCCGGCAAACTCGAAGTCACCCTCACCTGCACCCTGACCGCGAAGGATGAGCTGAAATTTGACTATCAGGCCACCACGGACGCCCCCACCGTCGTCAATCTCACCAACCACACCTACTGGAACCTCGGCTCCACGCCCGACGTCCTCGGCCACGAGGTGAAACTCTTTGCCGGCAAATACACCCCGGCGGACGCCGCCTGCATCCCCACCGGCGAAATCACCGCCGCTGTGGGCGCGATGGATTTCCGTACCGCGAAAACCATCGGCCGCGACATCGCCGCCCTGAAGGACGCTCCCGGCGCCGGCTACGACCACAACTACGTGATCGACAACTGGAAACCCGGCCAGCTTTCCCCCGTGGCCGAAGTGACCGACCCCGCCAGCGGCCGCACCCTGCACATCGAGAGCACCGAGCCTGGGGTGCAGTTCTACACGGCGAACCACCTCAACAAAGTCCAGGGCAAGGCAGGCCGGCTCTACGGCAAACATGGCGGCTTCTGCTTTGAGACCCAGCATTTTCCCGACTCGCCCAACTGCCCCGCCTTTCCCACGACCACCCTCCTCCCCGGCCAGACTTTCCACAGCACCAGCGTCTACCGCTTTGGCGTAAAGTGAGAAAAAAGAAGGGGCAGCCCGAAACTCGGACCGCCCCAACGTTTGAAGTGCTCTGTGATTCAGCTTACTGGCAGGCCTCGCAGGTCCCGCCGTTCATCATGGCTTCCAGCGAGCACGCCGCCTGTTCGGCCACCGTGTACTCCCGCGCCGTGCCGTCCGTCGTGGTGCCGCCACCGGCCACCACGCCGCGTTTTTCCTTGCTGATCTGGATGCTGGCCTTCTCGATGTTCGAGGCGCCCAGCGTCCGCAAGTAGTAGGTCGTCTTCAGACCGGCACGCCAAGCGGCCCGGTACATGTGGCTCAGCACCTTGAAGTCCGGCTCCTTCAGGAAAAGGTTCAGACTCTGGGACTGGTCGATCCACTTCTGCCGGCGCGCCGCCGCCTGGATGAGCCAGTGGAACTCAATGCCGAACGCCGTGGCGTACTTCTTCTTCAGCTCCAGCGGGATCTCCTCGATCTCGGCCAGCTCTCCATCGTAGTACTTGAGTTTGTCCACCATGTCCGCGTTCCACAGGCCGCGGGCCTTCAGGTCGCGCACCAGCCAGCCGTTGAGCACGGTGAATTCACCACCGAGGTTACTCTTGACGTAGAGGTTCTTGTAGGACGGCTCAATGCACGGCGTGGAGCCGACAATGTTCGAGATGGTGGCCGTGGGCGCGATGGCCAGAACGTTGCTGTTTCGCATGCCCTGGCGGCTGATTTTCTCGCGCAGTGCGTCCCAGTCCATCCGGGCGCCGCGCGGCACCTCCACAGTTTCACCGCGTTCCTTCTCGAGAATGTCAATCGTATCGTGAGGCATCAGCCCGCGGTCCCACTTCGATCCCTTGTAGGTCGAGTAGCTGCCCCGCTCGGCGGCCAGGTCGCTGGAGGCCTCGTAGGCATACCACGCGATGGCCTCCATGAACTCGTCGTTGAATTCGACCGCCTCGTTGGAGCTGAAAGCCAGCCCTTTCTGATACAGCGCATTCGCCAGACCCATCACCCCCAGTCCCACCGGACGGTGTCGGCTGTTGGCCAGCTTCGCCGCATCCGTGGGGTAGAAATTGATGTCGATCACGTTGTCGAGTGCACGAACCGCGATCCGGATCGTCTCGCGCAGCTTCTTGTGGTCCAGATTCCCCTGGGCATCCAAGTGCGTCTCCAGCACAACCGAGCCCAGGTTGCACACCGCCGTCTCGTCAGCCGAGGTGTTGAGTGTGATCTCAGTGCACAGATTCGAGCTGTGGATGACCCCCACATGGTCCTGCGGCGAGCGCAGGTTGCACGGGTCCTTGAAGGTGATCCATGGGTGGCCGGTTTCGAAGATGCTCTTCAGCATTTCCTTCCACAGGTCGATCGCCGGGATCGTTTTCCCGAAAATCTCTCCGCGCTCCGCCATCTCTTCATAGGCGGTGTATTTTTCCTCGAAGGTCTTTCCGTACGTTTCGTGCAGATCCGGCACTTCATTGGAACGGAACAGCGTCCAGTTCTGGCGCTTCTCCATCCTCTTCATGAACAGATCCGGCACCCAGTTGGCCGTGTTCATGTCATGCGTGCGGCGGCGCTCGTCACCCGTGTTTTTCCGCAGGGCCAGAAAATCCAGGATGTCCACGTGCCAGCTTTCCAGGTAGGCGCAGCCGGAGCCCCGGCGCTTGCCGCCCTGGTTCACCGCCACCAGCTGGTCGTTGTGCAGCTTGAGGAACGGAATCACCCCTTGGGATTCACCGTTGGTCCCTGAAATGTAGGACCCCGTGCCCCGCACCGCCGTCCACGAGCCGCCCAGACCGCCCGCCCACTTGGACAGGAAGGCGTTCTCGGCGATGCCCCGGATCATGATCGACTCGATGGAGTCGTCCACTTTGTAAAGGTAGCAGCTGGACAACTGGCTGTGCAGCGTGCCCGAGTTGAAAAGCGTCGGCGTGGACGAGCAGAAACGGCGGCTCTTGTAGAGCTGGTAGAGCGCCACGATGTCGCTGGTCTGCTGCGCTGCGGGCTCGTTGAGGAAGAGCCCCATGGAGACGCGCATCCAGAAAAGCTGCGGCGTCTCCAGCCGGCGGTGCGGCTGCGTCTTCTTGTCCACGATGAGGTAGCGGTCGTAGAGCGTCTGAATGCCCAGGTAGTCAAAGTCCAGATCCGCAGCGGGATCCAGTGCAGCGCCCAATTTGTCCAGATCCAGTTCAAGCAGGACCGGATTGATCCGCTTGATTTCCACACCCCGCAGCAGCCCGGCGCGGAAGTGCCTGCGGTGGAACTCGCTCAGCGACTGGATGCCGTCGCGCACGATGTCCCAGCCCAGCACCTCCTCGTAGATGTAGCTCAGCAGGATGCGGCCGGTGAACTTGGCGAAATCGGCATCCTTCTCAATGAGGGTCTTGGCGTTCAGACAGATCGTCGACTTCAGCGCCTCGGTCGTGATGTTGTCGTAAATTGAGCGGCGCAGTTCGGCCTCGATCTGGTCGCGGTTCAGGCAGAGTTCCAGCCCGAGGGAGGCAAATTCGATCCGCTTCCGCAGGTCCGCGCCCAGCCAGGTGAAGCTGGTCCCGTCCTCACGCGAAACAATGATAAATTGATCCTGAGCCGCTTCAGCCGCCTTCACAGCGTCCGCCTCGCTCTCCTCCTGGCGGATTTTTGCCCGCTCGGAACGGTACAGCACGTAGTGCGCCGCCACCTTGAAGTGACCCTGCCGCATCAGTTCCTCCTGCACCCGGTCCTGCACGTCCTCGATGTGCATGAAATCCTGGCCGCTTTCTGAAATGATCTGCGTCACGCCTTTGGCAACTTCCTCGGCAGGAGCCGGATCCAGCTTCACCGAAAGGAACGCCTTGGCCACGGCGACTTCGATTTTGTCCTGCATCCACGGTGCCGCCTTGCCATTCCGCCGGATGATCCGCGGCATGCGCACCGCCTCCAGGGTGAAGGCCGCATTGTCCGCCAGAGCCGGATCCAAATCCGTGACGGGCTCTGTCGCCTTCGACGCCCGGTGGCGCAGGATCAGGCTGCGGGCAATGTCGTGCGCATTGTTGCGAATCAGCGCTTTTTCGATCACCCGGGTCAGTTCTTCTTCAGAAATCACCGGAGTGGACGACTCAAGGGGGGAGTCCCCCGATGCGCGCTTCTCAAGCTCGGAATGAACCGCATGCGCCATCACGGAAACCCGGCGGCGGTTCTGGTCGTTGAAGATGTCCTGCTCCTCGCGGGCCAGCAGCAGGTCGGTCAGGGCATTGCCAATCAAATCCGCCACATACGCCAAGTCCACCGGCTGCGGCCCGGTGCCGTTCTGCACCTGCACCTGGTTCGCCCGCACTGCCGCCGGCGGTGCGGTGTCGGCCCAGTTGAAACGGGGCTTTTCGGATGAAGTACCGCGGATGAAACGTTTCAGCCGGAGATCTTCTTGAACAAGTGAGCGTGGATTCATGGGATGAGAGAAGGGAGGGTTTTTTCAGGACTGTTGGTTGAATTGGGAGACCCTCGGGCTCGAACGTGGACGACGGGCGGGGTCAGTTTTGGCGAGTAAAACGGGAGCTGTCCACAACGGATTCACCCCTTCTGATTGATTTTATAAAACACTGAATGTCAATTTATTCCACTTGTTAACAATCGCAGCCTCTACGGTTAGAGATCGTCGTCATTGACGCTGGTCAAAGCACTTGACTTTTGGTATTCGGTGACCCGGCCTTCGAAGAAGTTGGTCTCCTTCTTGATGTCCATCATTTCAGCCAGCCAAGGCAGTGGATTCTGGATGCCGGGGTTCAGCAGCGGCAGCCCGCAGCTGTCGAGGCGGCGGTCGGCGATGTAGTCGATGTACAAAAGAAACTCGTCCAGCGTCAGGCCGACGCTGTTTACCGGGAGGCAGTCCCGGATGAACTCCTTCTCCAGCGCGACCGCCTCGCGCATCAGCTCCACCAGCTCCTGGCGGAAGTCCTCGGTCCAGATGTCCTGATTCTCCTCCAGCAGGTCCATGAAGAGGTTGCGGAACACCTCGATGTGGTTGGACTCGTCCCGGAGGGTGTAGCGGAACATTTCCCCGATGCCCTTGAACTTTCCATTCCGGTAGAGGCTCAGGATCATGCCAAAAAGCCCGTAAAACTGGGTCCCCTCCATGCACTGGCCAAAAACAAAGATGTTCTTCGCCAGCAGCTGCTTGTTCGCCGTGCGGGTCAGGTCCAGATCCCGGCGCAGGGACTGCGAGACGCGGGCGACAAACTCGTTCTTGCGCCGGATCGTCTCGATCTGCTCAAACATGGCCTCGCACTCGTGCGGATTGATCCCGAGGGAGGAAATCATGTACAGCAGGGAATCCGCGTGGATGTTTTCCTCGTGCGCGTGCCGCCCGAGCACCAGCTTCAGCTCGGGAGCGGTCACCAGTTCGCGCACAACGTGCTGAATGTTGTCTCCCACAATCCCCTCGGCTGCGGAAAAATAGCCGATCCCCATCCGGATGATCCACCGTTCGCTCTCGGACACGGCGTAGGGCGACTGCCACTGCTCCACGTCCTTCTGCATCTGGATGTCCTCGGGCTCCCAGTGGTTTTTTTTCATGATCCCGTACAGCTCGTAAGCCCAGTGATATTTCAATGGGAGCAGATTAAAGGCCTCAGACTTGCGGCCGTTGATGACCCGCTTGTCTTCGAATGCCTTTTCAGCCTTGTCCTGATCGAGCACGAAGACCCGATTTCCAATTTCGAACCGTTTTTCCATAAATTTGAACTGTCCTAGAGATTATCAAGAAACCTTAAATTTGTCGAGAAGAATTTCACACTTTTCCCCACATATTGGGGGCGGGTGGCGACTATGCACAAGATGTGGGGGTGTTGGCAAGTCCGGGCCCGATTTTCCTCAAACTTTTTCCTCCGCTTTTTTCTTGCATTTCGTGCGCCAATTTGGACCTCCTTAAGTTTAAGGTTTCCGAACAATCCCCCATTCCGGGATCAGCCTCGCACAAGGGGTAGCGCGCACTCAAATCGCGCCAGCCCAGCTCCCACGGGCGTTCTGCGCTCCCGCAGGCGGTCCGGTCGCTAGCGCATCCAGGGCCAGAATGGCAAATTCCGCACCACCCAGTAGACCAAAATGAGCCCCAGCCACCCCGCCGCCACATAAATATGCCGCCTGGAGCCGTGGTAAACGGCACCCGCCGCCACCACGGGCGCCCCGCGCCACTGCCGGTAAAAATAGCGGCTGCCCCAGATGAGGCCAATCGGCAGGACCAGCACATAGAGCGGATTATAATAAAACGCACTACCAATGTTCCCGTGCATCAACTGCCACGTCGCCCGCGTCGCCCCGCATCCCGGGCAGTTCAGTCCCGTCAGGCTGCGAAAATTGCACGCAGGGTAAAAACTCCGCCCTCCCGCAGCTGTGGCGGCGGGATCATTCTG
The DNA here is from genome assembly GCA_031411255.1 of bacterium. Lineage (GTDB taxonomy): Bacteria > Verrucomicrobiota > Verrucomicrobiia > Verrucomicrobiales > V1-33 > JANOAS01. The sequence goes on along the minus strand of JANOAS010000280.1, from coordinate 7,471 downwards.
ATAAACAAAGACCACCACCACCGCCACCAAAAGCAGCAGAAGTGCCACACCCACCGAAATTATTGCACGACCCTTCACCACTCCCCACCATGCCCGTTCCCGTGCCGGGATCAACGGCCAACAATGGACATCGCCACGGACCGCGCGACGCCCCCGCATTTTTCTTGGATGAATCCCGGAAATTGAACGAACATGCGGGGCATGACACAGCCTCTGCTCAACACCTGCCCCACCTGCTCCGATGTCGTTGATGTTTCGACGGCCGAGCCTTTCAGCCGCATGGCCTGTCCGGCCTGCAAGGGGGATATGCGCGTCAGAACCACCTTTGATCACTTCCAGATCATCAAAGAAGTGGGCATCGGCGGCATGAGCCGGGTCTTCGAGGCGGTGGACATCGGGCTTGGGCGAAAAGTGGCGCTGAAAATCCTCAACCGCGAATGCTCGAATGATGCGGCCCGCATCGAACAATTTGAGCGTGAGGCGAGGATGACTGCCAACTTCAGCCACCCCCACATCGTCCGCGTCTACTCCGTGGGGCACGACCAGAACTATTTCTACATCGCCATGGAGCTGATCACCCAGGGCAGCCTGGATGACCGGATCCGCCGCGGCGGCCCGGTCAGGGAGATGGAGGTCCTGAAGCTGGCGGAGCAGATGGTGCTGGGGCTGAAGACTGCCTACGACTCCGGCCTCATCCACAGGGACATCAAGCCGGGCAACGTCCTCTTTGCCGACGACGGCACGGCCAAGCTGGTCGATTTCGGCCTCGCGCTCATGCAGGGGGACGAGGACACCGGAGAACTCTGGGCCACACCTTACTACGTGCCGCCGGAGAAACTCTACGACCAGCCGGACACCTTCCGGGGCGACATGTACTCGCTCGGCGCCACCCTTTTCCACGCCCTCGCCGGCCGCCCCCCGTTCGCGAAGGACACGAACTCCATCGAGGAACTCCGCAAGATCAAGGCCGTGCCCACCCGCATGGCCGCTGCGGCGCCCCAGGTCTCGGAGGAGACCTGCGCCCTGGTCGACCGGCTCATGGCGAGGAAGCCGGAAATGCGCTACGCCAGTTATGACGAGCTGCTTGAGCACATCCGTTACGCCCGCAAGCGCCTGACCGAAGGCGGACGCAAAACCCCCGGTGGCAAGCCAGTCAACAAACGCCAGCGCCAGATCTTCGCCGCAGCGGCGGGGGCTGCAGCCCTCCTGCTCGCCACGGGCATTGGCCTGTGGATCTCCCGGAGAGGCGGCGATCAGAGCGGAGCGCCCACCGGCCTCACGACCAGTGACAGCGGGACAGGCTCCGGCGGGAAATCCACCACCGAAAGATTTCTCCAGGCCCGGCAGATGCTGCTCGACGGCCACGCAGCCAAGGCACAGGCCGAATTCCACGAACTCGCCCGCAATGGCGCCACCCGCCAGCCCACGCTGAACTGGACCCTCTTCAATGAAGGCCTCTCCGCCCTCTTCGCCGGGGATGCCGCCCGGTCGCTCGACCCCTTCCGCGAGATCGCAAGCCAGCCGGCATGGACGCCCACGACCGAGGACGCCAGCCTCGCCGCCTTTTTCGCCCAGGCCTCCGAACTCCTCCAGACCAGCACGCGTGTCCCGGAGACCCAGACCGCTAGGTTTCCCGCAGACGGGGTCACCGCCGTCGGCCTCCTCGCCTGCGGCTTGAAAAACTGGGAACTTGGTGATGCTGAAGCAGCAGCTCCGTTTTTCGCCGCCTTTCAGCAGGCCAAAACCCCCGCCTCAGCCCCGTGGCTCGACGGGTGCAAAAAACTCCTCGCCCCCTACCTGGACGACCTCGCCGCTATGAAAAAGTGGCCCGAGTTGAAATCCACCACCGGACTGGAGGAGTCGAAGCAGGCCTCAAAAGCCGCCGGAGACATCGTCACCGCGCTGAAAGTTCCACACGGCATGAAGGCCGCCCTGGAGAAAAAGCTCACCGCTTTCCGGGCCGACCTCGCCCAGCGGGAGACCGAGTCCCAGAAGGCCGCCTCGGAGGAAATGCAGAAAAAGTCCGTCGAGGAACTCGCCGCCCTCGAAAGCCTCATCCCCAAACTCAAGGAGTGCCGCACCGGCTTGAAATTCCAGCAGGCTGTGGACTTGCTGAAGAGCCGCCCCTTCGAAACCGCCACCGGCATCCAGCAGCGGGACGACCTCCTCTATTTGTGGCAGAACGCCGAGGACTTCCTCAAGACGCTCTCCGACGACCTGAACACCAGGGGCTACAGCGGCGATATCGACACCCCCAGCGGCATGACCGTGAAGGGCGCCATCACCCGCGCCTCCCGGGAAAAATGGGCCGTCCGCTCCGGCCTGACGGATGCCGTGGTGGACGTGGCCAACATCCCGCCCGCCTTCCTCGCCAGCCTCGGCGACCGCATGCTTGACACCGTCACCGACTCCGCCGTCCACTACCGCCGCCGGGAAATGCTTTTCGCCTTTGCCTGGCTCGCCGATCTCGCCCCCTACACCGGCGTCGCCACGGAAATGCTCCAGCGCGAGCTTCCCGGGTTCAAGGAACGCTGGGGCCGGCTGGAAAAACTGGCCACCCGCTGAGCCCGGCCGCCTGCATTTGGTCTAATTTTGAACCCTCCTCCTCCGTTCAGGGTCCAACACCCCGCCCTCTGCGGTCGAAAATCTCCACTTGCGGCTTCCCGATGACGGGGTTTGTTCCACGCCCGGGTTGCCCCGCCTCCCGTCCCCGACTTTTATCATGGGTTCCGTTCTCCAGCCATCCCCTTTCCGACTCAGCCTCACCGCCCTCCTGGTGCTCGCGGCAGGTGTCCAGTGCCTTCAGGCCCAGACCGCTCTGTCCCCGGGCGTGACCGGTGCCAAGCCCCCCATCATCGCCATGGCCACCAGCAGCGCCCCGGCCCCCGACGTGCGCCTCGGCAATGCCGCCGCCAAGCCCGCTGCAAAGGCCGCCGCCACTCCAGTCGTCAATACCGCCGCCCAGGCCGCCGCTGCCGCCCGTTTTCCCTCAGTCTACGCCCCCACCCGCCCCCGCGTCTCCCAGCCCCGCTACCCGTGGAAGCTGAACATCGTCACCACCGTCTTCTGGATTGGCGAGACCCCCACCCCGGGCAACGCCACCCCCAACCACGCCAGCTCGTGGGACACCCAGTGGCAGATCAACTACGGCGGCTTCGACGACCCCAACCCCGAAAGCCGCGCTTGGGACTTCCGTCCGAAGGCCTTTGAGCCCAGGCTGAACCCGTTTTACATCGCTCTGCCCTTCAACGATATCGTCAACAAGGGAATCGCCGCGCAGGTCATCCCTTGGTTCAAGGTGCATCCCAACAGGACCAAGGGCAGCGTCTGCAAGAGCGCCTGGGTCGCCATCCAGTACGGAAAAAAAGTCTGCTACGCCCAGTGGGAGGACTGCGGCCCGTTTGAGTATGACGACTGGTCCTACGTCTTCGGCACCGCCCCCCAGCCCAAGACGAGCGGCAACAACGGAGCCGGCCTCGATGTTTCCCCCGCCGTTCGCGACTACCTCACTCTGCCCAGCGGCGTCCGCTGCCACTGGCGCTTCTGCGATCCCTCAGAGGTCCCCGACGGCCCGTGGCGGAAATACGGCAGCAACAATCCCTTCGTCAAATCCATCGACGCCGACCTCCAGGAGCGCATCCGGCGCATGGCTGACTTGGAAAAACAGCGCGAGCAGTGGCTCAAGTCGCAATACCGCGCCGGGCAGTAGCACGCCCCGCGCCTCCATGACCTTCACCCTCATTGCCGCGCGGGACAGGGATGGCGCCATCGGCACCGGCTTTGGCGGCCTCCCTTGGAAACTTCCCGCCGAGTCCGCCCACTTCCGCACCGTCTCCGCCGGCCGCCTCATGCTCGTCGGGCGCAAGACCCACGGAGAAATGGCCGGCTTTTTCACCGGCCCGCCCCCGCTCGTCCTCACCCGCTCGCCCGATCCCGTGCCGCTCCCCGGCCGCATCGTCGCCTCGCTCGATGACGCCGTGCGCCTGGCTGCGACGGATGGAGTCGACGACCTCCTCGTCATTGGCGGTGCCCGCGTTTTCGCCCGCACCCTGCCCCTTGCCAGCCGCGTCATCCTCTCAGAGGTTGATCTCCACAGCGGCGGCGCCGTCAAGTTCCCCCCCTTCCCCGCCCCCGGCTGGAGCCTCGCCTCCAGCGAGGTTCACCCCGGCTTCACCGTCAACACTTGGCTCCGCCACCCACCCGCCGCCTCCTGATGCCCGGCCACACCTTCATCATTGCCCCGGACACCCCCGGCCTTGGCGACCGCATGGACAAGTTCCTCGCCACCAGCCTGCCGGACCTCTCACGCTCCCGCCTCCAGGCCCTCGTGAAAGAAGGCGCCGTCCTCCTCAACGGCCGCGCCACCAAGCCCGGCCACCTCCTCGCCGCCGGTGACCGCATCGAACTCACCATCCCCGAGGACAAGCCCTCCCACGCTCAGGCCGAGGACCTCCCGCTTTCCATCCTCCACGAGGATGACGACCTCTGCGTCCTCAACAAAGCCTCCGGCATGGTCGTCCATCCCGCCGCCGGCAACCCTGACGGCACCCTCGTCAACGCCCTCCTCCACCGCTTCGGCGCCCTCTCCAGCATCGGCGGCGTCACCCGCCCCGGCATCGTCCACCGGCTGGACAAGGAAACCAGCGGCTGCCTCGTCGTCGCCCGCAACGACTTCACCCACGAGGGCCTCACCCGCCAGTTCGCCGGACGCGAAACCACCAAAATCTACCTCGCCGTCGTCCAGGGCGTCCCCCCCATCAAGAGCGACAGCATCAAAACCCACCTCGGCCGCAACCCCGCCAACCGCCTCCAGATGGCCGTTGTCCCCGAGAACGCCGGAAAATACGCCCACACCGACTACCAGGTCATCTGCCTCACCGGTGGGAACTCCCTCGTCCGCTGCACCCTCCACACCGGCCGCACCCACCAGATCCGCGTCCACCTCAAGCACCTCGGCCACCCCCTCCTCGGCGACGAGACCTACTCCCGCCCCGCACGCCAGACCGCCCGCGTCCCCCGCCTCATGCTCCACGCCTGGCAGCTCGGCTTCACCCACCCGCGGTCAAACCAACTCCTCCACTTTACCGCCCCCATCCCCCCCGAGTTCGAGGGATTCCTCCCGCCCGGCGGACTGTGATACCATTGCCAGGGTCATTTGGGTAAAAACCAGGCGCGTGCCCTGCTGCAGTTCCTATTTCTACGCCACAGGCGTTGCCCCCTCCAGCCTGGGGATTGATGGGGAAATAGGAGACCCTCCCAAGCTTCAGTTCCCCCAAGTCCGGAGTCCTGAAAGGACGGGACCCCAAAGCCCGGTGCGGAGTGAGGCACGAACGAAGCCCCGGGTTCCCTCACCGAAATCCGGAGCCCTGCATGGGCGGGACATTCGCCGCCCAAGCCGCACGTCCAACGCATTCGACCCTCCCCTTCAGCTCCATCCACTTTGCCACAAGGCTTGCGCATGGAATTTGATAGCGCCCCGCCGACACCGCAGACACCGATGCCAGCCCCCCCCTACGCCAAGGCGTTGTTAGCCTGGGGTTGGCCGGAGGAACGACGGCCTACCCCAGGAGGGCGCACCAACGAGCGGGTACCCGGAACGGGTTCCATCACCTCGTCGTTCAAGGAATGCGTCGCGAGCCCAGCCCAGCCAGCCCCAGGATGACACACCCCTCCTCGGTTTGCGTCGCGTTGCGGGATCGTCCTGGCAAAACCTCGTGCCCCGGCAACTTGTAATGCCCAAACCCTCAGCACCCTGCCATTCCTGACTCCTCCCTCAGCCCGCGCCGCCTGAACGGCTGCATCTCCGGCCCCTCCGCTCCCTCCCGTTCCAGACCATTCCGGCCCTTTGCCTCACCAGAGAAACCCTCAGGACAACCACAGGCCAGCCGGAGATCGACCCCATCACCACCTGGCCCCAGCGCTTCTTGCCGTCTTCCTGTGCGAGCATGTGCTCCTGTCCGCCGGGAATGAGCGCGAAGCGTTCGGTGGGTTTGCGGGTGATCCCAAGTCGGGAGAGCGAGACGGACAATGCAACGCGCTGGCCGAAGCCCGACCAAGCGGCGGCAGCGAGGCGATCGACCCGATGAACGACGTATTCGGCGATGCATCGCGCATCCCATTTTGCTTTTAAAGAAGCAATCAATTGAAGGTACAATCTTTAAAGAAACACCAAACACCCGCTCCGGTTTCCGTTTAAAGAAAAAATCAAGCCCTGAACGGCACGTAGTTCCGGTATCGGGTGGAAGTTTGGGCGGGGTCGGCGAGCTTGTCGGCTTCATTGTCGCCGTAGAGGAGGAACTGGCGACCTTCGAAGTTGAGGGTGAAATCAAGGAAGGCTTTGCAGTTCCGGATTTCGATCTTCCCTAGGCGGGACTTCATTCCTTTGGTTTCTTGAGGGCTTTCCTCGCTTTGGATTCCAGCTTCTTGATGCTCTTCACCGTGGGCAGTTCCTCAGGCATGGTGCCGCCGAGTTCTTTGATGGTCTGTCGGACTTTGGCTCCGACCTCGCGGTGGGCTTTGTTGGCTTTGTCTTTGCCGGTGATCTTCTCGCGGCGGAGTTTGTCTTCGGCCTGGGTGGCACGGAACAGATTCGCCGCCAGCTCGGTGCTGCCCATGTGGTCGAGGATTTGCTCGCTCTTTTTTAGACCCTTCCGGCGATGGATGTCTTGTGCGCCGAGGCCGCCGTAGAGGCCCATGTAGCCGTGGTTTTGGAAGATGGCGTAGTCGCGGGGTTCGATGACTCCGGCGTCCTTCGCAGCATCTGCGAGCTGGCTATTGTGCGTGCGCAACTCGGAGCGGATGGCGAGGCGGCGTTGTTCCTCCACTTCCTCATCGCTGAGTTCCTGCCGACGCGTCTGAATGGCGAAATACGTCTGGCCTTGAGCCACGATTTTCTTGGCGGGATCGGCGTTCTGGATGACGAGGTAGCAGGCGTAGCGGGACATCATCACGGTCTGCACCGCGCGCTGCCCGCCCTTGCCGATCTCGATCATTTCGGTGATTCCAACGAAATGATCCTCCACCCGCTGGCCGCTGTTGAAACAAGCGGTGCGGGCTTTCTCCACCACAGCTTCAAAGTTGCGGTAGTCGTTGTAGCCAAGAACTTTGGCGAAGTCGCGGCTGGACCAGAACTCGTTGCCCGCCGGATTCGTCCGGCGGATGGATTCAAAGGGGGTGATTTCTTCGCTCATGGTGGTGTCTTTGAGGTGAATGGTCAGACTTTTCCCTCCTGTTTGATGATGGCGAGGAGGTCAGGGCTGTCGGCGGTGAGGCGGAGGAGGCGGTTGCGGATGGGGTGGCTGGGGGCGTTGAGCGTCATTTGGCGGTGCCCTCCACGATGGCGATTTCCTCCGGCGTCAGGCCGTAGAGGGCGTAAACCTGTTGGTCGATCTCTCGCTCCAAAGCGCTCGTGTCGGCGGCGGGGTCGCGGTTCTTGGAGAGGATTTTAGCTACGCTTTCCCCTAGGCTCACC
>JANOAS010000279.1:0-2760 GCA_031411255.1 bacterium | reverse complement strand
CCCCAACAACCGCTGCTACTTCTGCAAGCACGAGCTGTTCACGGAACTGGCGCCCATCGCGCGCACGGAGAGGTTTGCCGTCATCGCCTACGGCGAGAACGCGAGCGATGTCGGCGATCATCGCCCCGGCGCGCAGGCCGCGCAGGAATTTCAAGTGCGCGCTCCGCTGAAAGAAGCCGGGCTGACCAAGGCGGAGATTCGCGCGCTCTCCGCGCAGCTCGGCCTGCCCACCGCCGACAAACCGCAGATGGCCTGCCTCAGTTCACGCATCCCCTACGGCGAGCGCGTGACGCCGGAGAAGCTGCGGATGATCGAGGAGGCGGAGAACGCGCTGCGCGACGCGGGCTTTTACGACGTGCGCGTGCGGCACCATGAAGTGGGTGGCAAGTTGCCGGTCGAAAGCTCAAAGTTGGAAAAACCTTCAACCTTCAACCTTCAACCTTCAACCCCGCAGCACCTCGCCCGCATCGAACTCGGCGCGGCGGAAATCCCTCGGCTGCTGGAGGAAAATCTGTTCACGAAGATCGCGGAGGAATTGAAGCGTCTCGGCTACGCCCATGTGACGCTCGACCTCGCCGGCTACCGGCGCGGGAGCATGAACGAGACGGCCATCAAAATGAGCAGCGGTGGCTTTCAGCTTTCCAGCGGCAACCGGAAGTAGGCCCGCGTGTTCTCGTGGACTTCACCGCTCGCGAGGATTTCCGCCACCGTCCACCACTTAAACTGATCGTGCTGATCATCCGCCTGCACGGCGGCTCCGGCGGGCCACGCCGCCTCCATGCCGAGCACGACGTAGTGCGTGCTGACCTCGGGAGCGCCGAGAAAGTTGTCCGGGTAGAGATGATCAAACACGCCGAGCAGTTTCGCCTGCGGAATCTCCACGCCGAGTTCGCGCTTGGAAATTCGCAGGAGCGCCTCGGCCACGCGCTCGTTCTTGCGGATGCGTCCGCCGGGGACGAACCACAGTCCTTGCGCCGGGCGGTTGGTGCGGCGACCGAGCAGGATTTGGCCCCGTTCATTCCGCAAGATGAGATCGATGGACACGAGCGGCGTGCCATCCACGATGCGGAGGAAGTCGGAGTCGTTCAGCATGAAGATTTTTTTTAACCGCCAATGGACGCTAATCAACGCTGATGCGGTGTGCTTGGAAATTAGCGTCCATCAGCGTTGATTAGCGGTTAAAAATTTCTCGGTTCACTTCGCCGCAAACTTAAACACCGTCGTTGTGTGGTAAGTCTGGCCGGGCCGTAACACCACGGACGGAAAACTCGGCTGGTTGATCGCGTCGGGGAAATGCTGCGTCTCCAGACAGAAGCCGCCGAACTTCACGACCGGCTTTCCGTCGTGGGTGGTTTCGGTGCCGAGACCAATGCCGTTGTAGAGCTGGATGCCCGGCTCAGTCGTCAGCACTTCCAGCACACGGCCGCTGGTCGGTTCGTAGGCGCGCGCGGCGAGGGCGAGTTTTCCGCCGCCGCTGTTCAGCACAAAGTTGTGATCGTAGCCACCGGGAAACTTTTTCAACTGCTCCAGGTCGCGCCCCATCGTTTTCGCGGTGGTGAAGTCGAGCGCGGTGCCGGCCACGGGCGCGAGTTCGCCGGTGGGGATGAGCGTGTCGTCGGTCGTCGTGTAGCGCGCGGCGTGAATGGTGATCTCGGTGCCGAGCGTGTCACCGTGGCCCGCGAGATTGAAGTAGCTGTGGTTGGTCACATTCACCGGCGTGGCTTTGTCCGTGGTGGCGCGATATTCGGTGTGGAGTTCGTTGTCGTCGTTGAGCGAGTAGATCACGGTTATGTCGAGCGTGCCGGGATAGCGTTCCTCGCCGTCCTGGCTCACGTAATGAAACTCGATGGCCTGCGCATGCTCCGTGGCGGGCAGCGGCTTGGCGGCCCAGACGACTTTGTCGAAGCCTTTCGTGCCGCCGTGCAGATGGTTCGGCCCGTTGTTGATGGCGAGGGAATACTGCTTTCCGTCGAGCGTGAATTTTCCTTTCGCAATGCGGTTCGCCACGCGTCCGGCAATCGCGCCGAAGAATGGATGGCCTTTCTGATACTGCGCGAGCGAATCAAACCCGAGCGCGACGTGGCCGAGTTGGCCGTTGCGGTCCGCCGTCTGGATGTCGGTGATGATGAGGCCGAAGTTGGTGACCTTCACCACGGTGCCTTTGCGGTTGGTGAGGGTGAAGAGTTTCACGGCCTGGCCGTCGGCCTGGCCCCAGTTTTGTTCCTGCAATCGTGTCATGGGTGCGTGGGTGGTGCGGTCGGTGGCGCAGCCGGCGCTAAACATCAGCGCGGCGGCCACGAGGAAATGTGTCGTGAGAAAAGAAAGGCGTTGCCAGCGGATTGGTTTCATCGGTGCCGCAGTCTTAGCGGGGCGGGGCAGGGCGGCGCAACGGGGAAGTGGCCGCCGCTATTTTTTCTTCGGCTGCGTCCTGGCCAGCGACTTCTCGAAGGTCTCCAACTGCGGCGCGGTGAGCACGGGTTTCATCTTGGCGTAGGTGGCTTTGCGGAGATCGTCCACCTTGGCCTTGCGGCTGTTGATGTCGAGGGAGGCGTCTTGATCGAGTTTGATGACTTCTTTGCCCTCCTCATCCAGGAAGACCTGCACTTTCTTTTGCTGCTCGTCCGTGAGCTGCAAATCTTTCGTCCACTTCTTGAGCCGCATCCCGTTCATCACGGTCTGTGCGTCCCTCGGGGCATCCGCCGCGACGGTGACGGCGGGCAGGGCGAGGGCCAGGGCGACAAGCACGAGGGCGAAGGCGCG
>JANOAS010000278.1:0-5730 GCA_031411255.1 bacterium | reverse complement strand
CGGTGCCGGACGCGCCCACCGGCTTCACGCTGACGCCCGGGGCGGCAGACAGCAAAGCGATCACTTTTTCAGCAAGCCTGCCGCAGGGCGCGACGGCGCTAGTACTTTTCTCCCAGGGTGTGATGGACCCGGCTCCGGTGCTCATCAGCACGTTCCCCGATGGGGCCACGCAGAACACGATCACCTTCGACTCCTCCACCAGCGGGGAGGTCTACGCCTTCACTCTCCGCGCCCAAAATGCGGCGGGTCTGGGCGCTGCTGCCGGGCCGGTGGATGGGACGATCCCGTGAGCGGGCGGGGCGGGCCACGGCTTCCTCTGGTGACCTGATGGCCCCGCCAGCCGGGATCCGCTCGACAACCAGCCCAAAGGATGCACGGTGCTGCCCACCACAAGGAAAGCCGCCCTCTTCCATCCGCCAAAAATGATCCGTCACACTGTCGCCTTCACGCTCAAACATCCCGCAGCTTCGGCCGCCGAACGGGACTTTCTCGATGCCGCCCGAAAGCTTTCCGCCATCGCGACGGTCAGGAATTTCGAGGCACTGCGCCAGACGAGCGCAAAGAACAATTTCCATTTCGGCCTTTCCATGGAGTTCTCTTCCCTGGAAGACTACCAGTTTTACCTGAACCACCCGGACCACGTCTCTTTCGTCCAAACCCGCTGGATTCCGGAGGTCGCCGATTTCCTGGAACTCGACTACGAGCTGCTCGACGAGGCCTGACGACAAATGCTGCAAAAAATCGCTGCGAGGCATTCGGGCATTTCGCTGTGTGGTTTCCGTTGGGGAAATCTCGTGCCACACCCATCGCGCAACCACCGGTGACCAGATGGGCTCAAATTTCCAATCACAGGCTCGTAAAGTTCGCCACCCGTCCGCTGCTCCAGCGCATCGGGCTCACGCATACGGTTCCTGCGTTATGTGTTTTGCTTGTCTGACCGGCCAGTCTTTCAAAGCCACGATGGACCGCCTCGCTGCCCGTTTCGGTTACGCCAAACGTCAGGTCGCCACTGTTGAACAGCTGATTGCTTCGCTTGATGCCCTCGAGATCGAGCGCAATGCATTTCTCCAGCGTCTGGCGGTCTTCGCCCGGCGCCGAATCACCAGCAAGTGTCGTGGACAGCGCAGGCCCGGGCCCGCTGAGATTGCGGCGCTTTATGAGCCGCGATGCGGCATGCCGGCTTCGAAAAAATCCTTGTGGTAACCCGAGGCACGACCCCAAAGCAATTCCTGTCCTTTTTCTTCCTGTTTTCTCTGGGCAGCTTCCAGTGCGCCGCCCTCAGCAGCTGACCGGTGATGAACCATGGGCCTGTGTTGCCGGATGTTGGGCATGAGTCCCGGCATTTGCCGTTGTTTGGGATTACGGGAAACTACACCATCCCGTCATCGGGCTCACCGCCGCCTCCATTTTCTGTTTGTCAACGCGCCACCAGACATCCACTATCTTCCTCAAACTTGGTTCACTCCAATCCAGGCAACCTTTTCCCTAAATCCTCCCATGAACGTGCAAGTCAATTTTAAATCGGCTGCTTTTCCGAAGTATCCGAACGAGGACGCTGAGATCGTCAACGCGCATTGCTGGGGGAAGCGTCTGGCCGAGTTCCTTCGGGATGGACTTCCTCGTTTTGGGGTCCAGACCGCCGACATTCTGTCTGAGGATTGGGGATGGCTCGTGAACACGAAGAACGAGGGGTTTCCTCTATGGCTGGGATGCGGGCCTGTTGCCGATGTGGATGAAGGCGAGGTTCAGCCAGAAGAGGCTGCAAGAGGCGGGGTTTCCACTGAATTTGTAGTGTTTGTGACAGCCGAACCCGGCTTTTTTCAGCGACTCTTTAGCCGGGTCGATACGAAGCCAGCGGTACAGGGGACTGCTGCGGCCCTCAAGAGCCTGCTGGAGTCTTCGCCAGAGATTTCAGAAATTTCGTGGACCGCTGGGGCATGACTGCGGATGCGCCAAGCCCGACGGACGATCCATCGGCACTTGAAGCAGGGGATCCACATTCTGCGATCCGGTCCAGCTGAACTCAACCAAGGGCCGCTGTCAGGGCGGACTTGGGCTGGAGGCCGCGGAGGGTTTTCACGGCTTCACCGTTTTTGAAAACCATGAGGGTCGGAATGGAGCTGATGCCGAAGCGGCTGGCGAGGCCGGGCGCGGAGTCGATGTCCACCTTGGCGACGAGGGCGCGACCGGTCTGCTCGGTGGCGAGTTCGTCGATGACGGGGCCGAGCATTTTGCACGGTCCGCACCAGGGAGCCCAGAAGTCGACGAGCACGGGCAGGTCGGTGTTCTTGAGGGTGGCGTCGAAGTTTTCGTCGTTCAGGTGGAGTGCGCTCATGGCGGGGTGGTCAGGTGTTTGGTGTGTGTCGAAGCAGGGGAAAAAGCGTCGCGTGGCGGGGGATTTCGTCTAGTGATTTCTCCTCATCATGAAAATCCGCTTTTTCGTCTCCGCCCTGTTCGCCCTGCTGCTGCCCATCACCGCCCGCGCTGCGGAGGATGTGGTGTTTGCTGATTTTGAAGGGACGGACTACGCGGGCTGGACGGCCGCGGGGACGGCGTTTGGCTCCGAACCGGCGCAGGGCACGCTGCCGGGGCAGATGGCGGTGGAGGGCTTCGCGGGCAGGGGGCTGGTGAATTCCTTCCACAACGGGGACAAGGGAACGGGGCGGCTGACGTCGCCGGAGTTTAAGATCGAGCGGCGTTGGGTGGGGTTTCTCATCGGCGGGGGCGGGTTTGCGGAAAAGACGTGCGTGAATCTGCTGGTGGGCGGGAAGGTGGTGCGCACGGCCACGGGCCCGAATGTGAAGCCAGGCGGGAGTGAGCGGCTGGAGCGTGGCTCGTGGGAGGTGGCGGAGCTGGCCGGAAAGACGGCGCGGATGGAGATCGTGGACGAGGCGACGGGCGGCTGGGGACATGTGAATGTGGACCAGATCGTCTTCACCGACGCGAAGCCGCCGCAGGCGCCGGGCCTGGTGAAAAAGGAGATCGCCATCACGCAGCGGTACCTGCATTTCCCGGTCAAGACGGGCGCGGCAAAGCACAAGGTGCGCGTGGTGGTGGACGGGAAAGTGGAGCGGATGTTCGACATCGAGCTGGCCGAGGAGAAGGCCGACTGGCTGGCTCCGCTGGACGCCGGCGCGTGGCAGGGTCGCACGGTGACGGTGGAGGTGGACCGGCTGACGGACGACTCCGGCGCGTGGGCGCTGATGACGCAGGCTGCCACGCCGCAGGGGCAGGAGGGGCTGTACTCGGAGCCGCTGCGCCCGCAGCTGCACTTTTCCCCCGCACGCGGCTGGACGAATGACCCGAACGGCTGCGTGTACTTCGGCGGGGAGTATCACCTCTTCTTTCAACACAACCCGTATGGCTGGGCGTGGGGAAACATGACGTGGGGCCACGCGGTGAGCCCGGACCTGCTGCACTGGCGGGAAATGGGTGACGTCCTGCACGAGGACGCCTTCGGGCCGATGTTCAGCGGCAGTGCGGTGGTGGATGCGAGGAACACGAGCGGCTTCGGCAGCGCAGGGAAGCCGCCGCTGGTCCTGCTCTACACGGCGGCGGGGCACCCGACGGTGCAGTGCGCGGCCTCCAGCACGGACGGGCGGACGTTTGCCAAATACAGCGGAAACCCGGTGGTGAAGGAATTCACCGACGGGAACCGGGACCCGAAGGTCATCTGGCACGAGCCCACGCACCGCTGGGTGATGGTGCTTTACGTGGGCCGGGAAAAGAAGCACACGGTGCAGATACTGACCTCGCCAAACCTGCGGGACTGGACGCCGGCCAGTGTGGTGGACGGCGGAATGGCGCCGGATTCGTTTCTCTACGAGTGTCCGGATTTCTTTGAGCTGCCGGTGAACGGGGATGCGAAGACCAGGAAGTGGGTGCTGCTGGGGGCGAACAGTGAGTATGTGGTGGGCCGCTTTGACGGGACGACCTTCACGCCGGAAACAGGAAAGCTGCCGGGCCAGCAGGGGCGGAATTTTTACGCACCTCAGACGTTTTCCGACGAGCCGAAGGGCCGCCGGGTGCAGATCGGCTGGATGCAGGCGGCGACGCCCGGGATGCCCTTTAACCAGTGCATGAGCGTGCCCATGGAGCTGGGCCTGGTGAGCACGGAGGACGGCCCGAGGATGACGAGGAAGCCCGTCGCGGAATGGGACGCGCTGAGCGGGGAGGTGCGCTCCGGTGGAACCCCACAGCTCTTGCCGGGTGCGGCCAATCCCTTTGCCGGAGTGGAGATCGACCACGCGGAGGTTCGGATCGGCGGCATCGTGACGGCCGGAACCACGGTTGTCCTGGATGTGCGCGGCACACCGGTCACCTGGAACGCGGACACGCAGGAGCTGACTGTGGGCCCCGTGAAGACGAAAGCCCCGCTGGCGAAGGGCAGGCTTGACCTGCACGTCATCGTGGACCGCTCGACCATCGAGGTCTTCACCAGCGGCGGTCTGGTCTACGTGCCGCTGGCCGTTTTGCCTGCGGCGGGAAACAAGACGCTCTCTCTGAAAGTGGAGGGGGCGGCAGGGGCCGGGGCACAACTCGATCTCGCCCTGGCGCGGCTGCTCCAGCCGGTGTGGCCGGGGAAATGAGGCGGCCTTATTTTTCCACGTCGCCGAGGATGAGCAGCGCCCCGGCGTGCCAGTGCAAGGGGGCGAATCGGGCGGGGTCTTTCATGGTTTCGTTTCGCTTCGCCAGGATGGCGGCCTTGTCCAGAGGTTCGGCCACCAGCTCGATGCGCACGGTGTGCGGGCCATCCGGCAGGCCCTCGCCAATCCAGAGCTGGGAGAGGCGGTGGTAGGTGCAGTAGGAGTCAAATCTCGGCTTCAGCCCGGTGTCCTTTCCGTCCAGAATCACGCGCACCTGTCCACCGTCCGGTCCGATCACGTCGTAGATGCCGGCTGCGGTGCCGCGAAAGGTGAACTCCAGGGCATCGCCCGGCGTGGCGGCCTCCCAGAGCGGACTGAGCCTGCTGGCGAAGGATTTCGCCACCGCCTCGGGGCTGGTGGTCCAGCCGCCTTTCAGCCAGGCTTTTTCCAGCGGGACCATGGTGGCCTTCTCCCAGTTGTCGGCCCGCAGCGGCGTAGACAGGGTGTGGGATTTCGGCCCGCCGACCACAGCCTGCACGGCGGTGGCGAGGCGGGAAAAGGCCTCGCGGTAAATCTCATGCCCGGTCTCGGGGAAAGGATGGACGCCGTCTGGTGAGAAGGCGGTCTTTCCATCCAGCTGTGGTTTTTCCCCCTTCATGACGAGGGTGCCTGCAGCCAGGCGCTTCACCACCTCTGTGCCAAAGTTCACAGTCGGGATGCCGTAGTGCTCCGCCACCTGCTCCATGGCCGACTTTGAGCGAGGGAGCCTGCCCTCCTTTTCCTCCTCCGGCATGCCCCCGGCTATGGTGTAGACAAAGCCGATGTCGCACGCGGGCAGCTCCCGCCACGTCTGGCGCACGATTCCCTCCATGCCCTTGTGAATCCGCTCCGGCGCGGCACCACCGTCGTTCACTGCGAACTCGACCAGGAGCAGGTCCGGCTTCTGCGCCAGCGCATCGTGACCGAGACGGAATACGCCGAGGTCTGAACCCGTCCCGCCGACGGCTGCGGGGATCTGGGAAATTTTCACCCCGGGGTTCTGCTCCTGGAACCACTTCAACGTTTTTGGCCGCCAGCCCTCCTGGGCCGTGATGCTCCCGCCGAGGTAGGCGATCTTCACTTCTGCTCCGGGCGTCTTCAGCTT
>JANOAS010000277.1:0-22762 GCA_031411255.1 bacterium | reverse complement strand
AACCGCAAGGAGGGTTTCCACGACCATGTCATGCTGGTGGCAGCGTCTCTCTACAATCACCGGCGCGCCTGCCGCAACGAGGTGGCCAAGTCGCTGTTTTTCTGATATTAACACAATCGCTATTCATGCAAGATGTCTACTCAATATTTCTCCTGGTGACGATGATTTCCTGCTCCGGGTCCGGCTCACCGGAATCTCCGCTGCGGCTGCGGCCCAGTATTTCCCGACCCCGACGCCCGGCAGTCCGGAGTCCACGGGCGTGAACGGTTTCATGCAGCCGGTCTCCTTTGATGTGAATCACGGATACTTCGATGCGCCCTTCACCGTCACCCTATCCACGCCGTCGGCCGGCGCGGCCATCCGGTATACCACGGACGGCTCGGCCCCGATGGAAACCAGTCCGCTGTATGCTGGTCCGCTGCCGGTTTCCACCACCACCGTGCTCAGAGCCGCCAGCTTCCGCGCGGGCTACGCGCCTTCGCCCTCCACGACGCGCAGCTATCTTTTTCTGGATCAGATCGTCGCCCAGAACGACACGCCGGCAGGCTTTCCCGCGTCGTGGAATGCCATCGCGGCGGACTACGCCATGGAGGACAACGCTGCGGATCTGGCAGCCATCCTGGGGGAGCCTGCGGGCACGCCGCTGGCCGCCCTCCGGCAGAAAGTCAGGCAGGCGCTGCTGACGCTCCCGGCCATTTCCATCGTGACGGACAGGGGTCATCTCTTTGATTCGGCCACAGGGATTTACTCCAATCCATCGGGCCGGGGAGATCTGTGGGAGAAGCCGTGCAGCGCGGAGTTGATCCCCCAGCCGGGAAATCCGGAGGCGGGATTCCAGATCAACGGAGGCATTCAGGTGATGGGACTGACATCCCGCAATTTGAACACGAATGCCAGGCTGCCTCTGCGGGTGATTTTCAGCCGCCGCTTTGGGCCTCCTTCGCTGGAGTATCCGCTCCATCCCGGCAATCCGGTCACCCGCTACGATTCCATCGCCCTGCGCAACAACACCCGGGACAACTGGGGCTATGATCCCGCCGCGGGCATCTACATCCGCGATCAATGGTGCAAGGAGGCGCTGGCGGCGATGAACAAGCCCTCGAGCAGCGGCCGCTTTGCGCACCTCTTCCTCAATGGAATCTACTGGGGCGTCTACAACCCCACCGAACGGCCGGACGGGGACTTTTGTAAGGAACACCTGGGCGGGCCGGCCGATGAGTGGGACAGCGTGACGCTCTGCTGCCCCAACCGCGCCAAATCCGGCACGCTGACAAAGTGGCAGGAACTCATGGCGCTGTGCACGCAGGGATTTGAGACGGACGCCAAATACGAATCTGTGCAGGGGAACTTCCCCAACGGTCAGAGGAATCCCGGCGCGGAGATCCTGCTGGATGTGGACAGCCTGATCCATTTTGCCCTCAGCGGCTACTACCATGCCTCGGGCGACTGGCCTGGAAATTTCTACGCCATGCGACGCCGGGGGCCGGAAAGCCGCGGGTTTCAGTTCATCACGTGGGACAGCGATCTGGGCTTCAGCGGGAACAGCGTCAACGTGGACAAGACGCAGAACGACAGTGGAGCATGGTGGTCGAACTCGCCCGGGCAGATCGATCTGGCGCTGCGCGCGCATCCGGAATACCGCCTGCGCTTTGCCGATGTGGCCCAGCGGCATTTGTTCAATGGAGGGTCCCTCACACCGGCTGTATGCGCCGCGAGGTTCGCGGACATCGCGAACCGGATCGAGCCCGCCCTGGGGGCGGAAGGCGCCCGCTGGGGGGATGCGAGGGGACTGGCCACGCTGGCAAACTGGCGGACGCAGCGGGATTTTTTCACGGCCAGTTATTTCCCCAACCGGACCACCGTCGTCATCAATCAACTGAAGTCGCGCGGGCTTTTTCCCAATGTGGCGGCTCCCTTGTATAACCAGAACGGGGGCGCGGCCAGCGCCGGATTTGCCCTGACCATGACGGGCACGGGCACCGTTTACTACACGCTGGACGGCACGGATCCCCGGCTGCACGGAGGCTCGGTGGCCGGCGGAGCCCTCGTTTACTCCAGCGCCGTGCCGCTGACGGCCAGCACCACGGTGAAAAGCAGATCCCTCACCGGCGGCGTGTGGTCAGCCCTGGCGGAGGCCGCCTTCCAGATCAGCCCGCCCGCCAGTGAGGCGAATTTGGTGATCAGCGAAATCCACTACAATCCGCTCGGCCCTGACGACACTGAGTTCGTCGAACTCCTCAATGTCAGCAGCGGCATGATCGATCTCAGTGGCGTGAGATTCAGCGGCGGCGTTCTCTTCACCTTGCCCGCCGGCACGATCCTGGCGGCCGGAGCCCGCACTCTGGTGGTCAAGGACCGCAATGCCATGGCGCTCGCCTACGGTCCCGGGCTGGTCATGGCCGGAGAATTCCAGGAAACCACCAGTCTGGACAATTCCGGCGAATCCCTGCTGCTGCTGGCTAGAGATGGCAGCCCCATCGCTCAGTTTACCTGGCACGATGACGCCCCGTGGCCGGTCGAAGCGGATGGCAACGGATTTTCCCTGACCCTGGCAAACACGGCGGCTCCCGTGGACTATGCCTCGGCGCTTTCCTGGAGATCCAGCGCGGCCGCCGGCGGTTCGCCCGGCGGATCGGATGCGGAGACCTTCAGCGGAGTCGCGACCGCTGACGCCGATGCCGACGGCCTGAGCGCCGCCCTGGAATTCGCCCTCGGCACCAGCGACACCGATCCCGCCGCCGGCCTGGCCGCGCTGAAGTTCGACCCCGGCACAGGCCGCATCGAGCTGGGCCACCGGCTCACCGCCGACTCTCCGGCCCTCCAACTGGAAACCAGCGACGACCTGCAGAACTGGACGAACGCCACCCAGCACTGGCGGCTTCTTTCCCGAACCCGCCTCAGCCCCACTCAGGAAACCCTGCGCTTCGAAGTCAATCCAGCCAACCCGCCCGCCGCGCGGACATTCCTCCACGCCAAACTCACAGGCAGCCCCGGCCAGTAGCCGCGGTCGCGAGCCTGAATCCTGCCGACCTTGTGCGGCATGCCTTCAAATCTTTCGTTCTGCGCTTGAGCTGTTCAGAGTTGACGATTAAAAGGGGGCATGTCTGCTTTAAAAACTCTGATCTCCCTCTTTTGGGCCGCTTCCCTGTCCGCCTCGCCGGCGGCGGTCGTTCTGGACGCCCTGCAGCTGCGGAATGACGGACCGGGTCCGGCAAACTGCGGCAGCTGGTGGCTGTCGGTGGGACCCCGGGGCAGCGCGGGTTCGGTGAATGTTTATCGCGTGAACAACGGGGCCGGGTGCTCAACCGATCTCTTCGCCAGCGATGCCTCGACCACGGTGCCGCTGTACTGGTACCGGCTCGGCGGCGGCGGCACCTTTGGCCCTGACGCGGCGAATTTCTACAGCCCCATCAGCATCGGGAACGGGACTCGCTTTGCCACGAGCGTCCAGAGCCCGTGGTACGTGGCGTTCTGGCTGGATGCCTCGCAGCTCGGCGGCCAGTCCCCCGGCCCCGGAGCCGGTGATTATTTCGGCTGGGCCGCGCTGGTAGTGGACAACACAGGGCTGCGCGTCCTGTCCCAGGGGACGGACACTTCGGGCCGCGGGATCATCGTTGGCTCGCTCACGGCGGTACCGGAGCCTGCAGTGCTGGCGAGTCTTGGAT
The DNA here is from genome assembly GCA_031411255.1 of bacterium. Classification (GTDB taxonomy): domain Bacteria; phylum Verrucomicrobiota; class Verrucomicrobiia; order Verrucomicrobiales; family V1-33; genus JANOAS01. The sequence continues at coordinate 19,097 of JANOAS010000277.1, read as the reverse complement.
TGGGTGCGCTGCTGTCGCTGCGCCGGCGGCGGCGCTGATCACTCCCCTCGCTCACGCCCGCACGACGGGAACAAGGGTCAGCTCGTCCCTGGAATTCGTTCCCTCCCCCCTCAAAACGCCGGCCAGGCCAGCAAATGCCCGTTGTGGATTTTGTAGATTCCCCCGCGATCCATCGGCCCGCCTTTCGGGTAGGTTCCGTAGAATGCGCCATTCCCCGCCGGCAGCAATTCGCATTCCGGAGACTTACCGACCCCTGGAATCTCGTTCAGGAATTTCCCGGCTTCCTGAAATCTCCCATCAATCCACAGGCGGATCACTCCGCCGTTGCCCCCGAGGTTGGCACTGACGCAGAGAAACGAGTCCGCCCCGTCGGGCACCAGCCCGCCCCAGCCCCAAAGGTTCCAGCCCATTCCTCCGGGCCCGCGGATGAGCTCCACCTGCTTCGTCGGCGGATGCAGCCGGAACATTGCACAATTTTTCCCGGCCTGCGTCACCCCATACAACCAGCCCTCTTTTCCAGGCGCCAGCAGACAGTGTGAAGATGGGGAGTCGCCCTCCAACGGCAGCGGCCCCAGCGTGGACACCTCCGTTCCACTAACGCGAAATGCGGTGCCACAATTTGCGCTGCCACCTTTCCCAGTAACTCCATAACAGGCGCCATCCGACCCCACCGTGAGCGGCCCGGGTGCGATGCCTGGCAGGAGTCCCCCAATGCCGGAAAATTCTGCCAGGATCTCATAACTCGCGCTCTGTCCTTCGCGCGAGGGCTTGATGCGGATGACGAGACCACAGCCATTGCTGCCGCCACCGGGCACCGTGCCATACAGTGCTCCGTCAGCTCCTGTTACCATTCCCGCAGACACGTCGGACCGCCGAATCCCGCTCTGCACGGCCAGAACGGTAAATTTTTCCGATGCCTCATCGTATCGATAAACGATCCCCGCTGCATCCGGCCCACCATACTCCGTGAAGCCATAGAGCGCCCCATCACTGCCGAACGCCACTGCTCCCACGGGATGAGAGGCGGGAGCCTCGCCACCGGCATCCGTGAAATTTAAAATCGTCTCCGCCGGCAAATCCTCCTTCCAGCGGAAAATGGTGCCGTGGCCAGACTTCCCGCCATCGTAGCATGCGCCATACATCCAGCCGCCCCTGCCGGCTGCCAGACGTCCCGGCCTGGCTTGCGGGCCGGGATTCGGCTTGGGGGTATGACGCGGATAAAAGGAAATTTGCGTTAGGGCATTTTGCAGCCTGGCATCGCAGCGATAGATCCAGGAGTCCTCATCATTCGTAGCTGCCGCATAGAGCAGCCCGTCCGCCGCCGCCGCCAACATCACCTGCCTCCCCGCGCTGTGATGCAGGCTGCCCAGCACCCGCACCTCTCCATCCGCACCCTGACGTCCCGGCATGAAGGCGAAGACCACGCCTTGACCGTAGGCTCCCCCGCCGCAGGTCATGCCACAGATGGAGCTGTCCGCCAAGATGGACGGAGCCTGGGCGGCAGGTGCAGCCCCGTCCGGCCCGGAGAAATGATGCAACACCACAGGCGCAGACCCATCCAGACGAATCCGCTGCAGCGTGCCCATATTGTTCTCACCACCTTCATAGGTTGTGAAATACAAACTCTCGTCCGCCCCCACCGCGAAGTTGCTCAGCGTTCCCCCGGCCTGCTTCGGTGCGGCAGCCGGCCAGGCATGGACGACGCGAGCCTTGTTGGAATCCTCCAACGCAAACAACACCGAACGCACCGCAGTCCCCGCCCCGGGCTCCGTCGCGCCCCAGAACACCCGCAGCCCGGGCCGCACCTCCACCACCTCCCGCACGCGACGGCCCACGCTGACCGGATCATCCGGACCACCCAGCGAAAACACCCAGACGAACTCCCGCGTGTCAGGATGAAATTTAAAAACGCCCCCCTTCCCTGCGACCCCGCCACCAATCGTCCCGCCCCACAGCCAGCCATCCGAATGCAGTCGCACCTGGACTGGTGCCCGACCCAGTTCGTCTTTGAGAAATTCATACAACGTTTCAAACGAACCAGCCGTATTCATCCGAAAAATCGTGCCCACATTGCGTGCCCCGCCATTGGTCGTGCAACCATAGAGCACCCCACCCGATGCCACCGCCAGCGGAGCGATCACATGCTGGCCCAACTCCCCACCTGGCTTGCGTTCATTTCCAGACCAATGCGCCAGCACCTCTGTCTGGTCTGGCTGGCTCGGTTTGAGCCGGAACAACGTGCCCTCGTCAAACTCCCCCCCTCGATCAGACGCTCCATACAGCCATCCGTCAGGGGCCGCCGTCAGCATGTTCACCTTCATCGGACGATCATCCCCTGTGACCACGCGACTGGCTGGGGCCGCGACTGGAGGAACTGTCGGCAACTGGGAAATTTCCCGCACCGTGGCGGGCTCGCGCGTCAGCGCAAAAACCAGGGCTCCCACCGCCACTGAAGCTGCCAACCCCGCAACCACCGGCCACGGATGCCGCTGCACCCAGCGCCCCGCCCGTTCCCAGACAGAGATCCGCCGGGAAAAGATGGCGTTGCCTGCCAGCCAGCGTTCCAGTTCCTCCGCCAGGAAAAGAGCGCTGGGCAGGCGGCGGGTGGCGTCTTTTTGCAGACAGCGCGTGGCCAGAGTGGAGAGGTCCTCAGGGACGGAAACGACTAACGGGGCCAAAGGAACGGAAAGGACAACCTCATCCTCAGGGCTCTTCTGTCCTTTAAATCCCTTCTGCCCCTTCCCCAAACTCACCGGCTCCTCCTCTAAAATCCTCCGAAAAATCTCCGCGTGGTTTTTCCCGGAGAACGGCACCTGCCCGCTCAGCATCTGATAAAACACCGCCCCCAGCGACCACACGTCGCTGGCGGATGTCAATTCTCTGGCCCGGCCTGCGGCCTGCTCTGGCGACATGTATTGCGGAGTCCCCAGATGCGCCGAGCTGAGCGTCAGCCCGCTTTCCACGTCCGAAATTTTCGCCAGACCGAAGTCTGTCAAAGATGGTTCCCCCGCCGCATCCAGCAGCACATTTCCCGGCTTCAAATCCCGGTGCAGCACGCCCCGTTCATGCGCGTGATGCACCGCGCGGGCCAGCTTCGCCATCATTTGCGCCGCCTCGCGCGGCGGCATGGGACCAGCCTTCAGCCGGTCCGCCAGCGTGCCACCGGGCAGCAGTTTCATCGTGAAATACGGCTGCCCGCCACTTTCACCCACCTCATAAACTGGCACGATATTCGGATGATCCAGCCGCGCGACCGTCTCCGCTTCCGCCCGGAAACGCTGCAGTTCCTCCGGCCGCGCGAATGCCGACGAGCGCACCAACTTCAGCGCCACCGAACGCTTCAACTTCAGCTGCTCCGCTGCATACACTGTGCCCATCCCCCCGCTGGCAATCTCCCGCACCACCCGGTGCCCGGCAAACTCAAACGGCAACTCCAGCTTCCCCAGCATGGCAAAAGCGCGCGGCTCAGTCCCCGCCGCCCCGCCTCCCGGCAAAGGCGGGGACTCCAGCGCCTCCTTGAAGAAGCACGCCATGCAGGCCTCCCCCGCATTTAAAGGAGAGGAGCAGACAGGACAGCCCGGCGGAGGAAAATTGGCAGACACATCAGTCTTCACGCAATACGGCGGATAAAGTTACAAAGAAACTGGCAAAAAGAAGCCCCACCACACCCCACCTCCAGTTCGTCCGGCCAAAGCTGCTGGGGGGCCCGCAGCGAGGGTGGTTCATGGTGGATGGCTGAGCTGCCGCAGCATGGCGTTTCCTTTCCACGCTGCCAGGATTTTTTCCTGGCTTGGGATGGATGAGATCGCCCCGAAGCGGGCGCGCTTCAAGCCCGCACAGCCCAGCGCAGACGGGCGCTGGCGGCGCGGGGGTTGGCGCGGCGTTCCTCGGGGGTGGGGCGCAGGAGTTCGTCCGAAACAGTGGCGTAGAGACCATCCCGCAGGCCTGCGCCGAACGCGTGCTTCACGCGCCGGTCCTCGCCGGAGTGAAAGCTGAGCATGGCGATGCGGCCTCCGGATTTCACGCAGGCGGGCAGGACGCGCAGCAGGTTGTCGAGGGCGCTGAATTCATCGTTCACGGCAATGCGCACCGCCTGAAAGACGCGGCGCGTGCATGATTCCGCCTCCTCCGGGTCGGGGACGTGCCTGCGGATGGCGGTGACGAGGGCGGTGGTCGTGGGGAAATCCCGCCCGGCCAGAGCGGCAGCGAGCGCGGCGGCGCGGGGCTCGTCGGCATTTTCCTCCAGCGTCCTGGCCAGCGCCTCAGGCGAAATGGCGAAGAGCCACGCGCGGGCGGGCTGGCCGCGCTGTGGATTCATGCGCATGTCGAGCGGGCCGTCGTGCTTGAAGGAAAAGCCGCGCGCCGGATTGTCGAACTGCATGGACGAGCAGCCGAGGTCCGCCAGCAGACCGTCCACCCCGCCCGCGATGCCGGCCGCAGCCAGGACCTTGGGCAGCCCGGCGAAGTTTGACCGGTGGATCGAGAGGCAGCCTTCCGGCCATCCGCGCTCCACGAGCACTGCGCGGAGCCGTGCCTCTGTGCGGGGCAGCTCCACGGGGTCCTGGTCCGTGGCGATGAGCCGCCCGCCGGGCTGCACGGCGGCCAGCAGCTCCTGCGTGTGCCCGCCGTGGCCGAGGGTGGCGTCCACCACCGTGTCGCCAGCCCGGAGCGCCAGGGCGTCCAGGATTTCCCGGACCATGATGGGAATGTGGCTGCCCGCCGGCGTCTTCCCGGAGGCGATAACCTTCGCGAAGGTGGCCGGATCGCGGGTCGGGTCCAGCTCCTTGTATTTCTGGTCAAACCGGCGCGGGTTTTTTCCCGAGTAGCGCACCCGGCGCTTGTGCGGCACGCCGTCAGGGGCCGGAGGGACGGGCGTTTCAGAGTTCATTGTACTTCGCGTTGGAGCCCCGCGCCTTCTCCACCGGGTAGCGCAGCTCGTTCTTCTCCATCTTCGCCAGCATGGCTGCCGCGAGGTCGATCCCGCAGTTGTCCGCCATTTCAAAGAGGAGCATGCCCACGTCCGCCATCTCGGAGCCGATCTCCTCCCGCCTCTGCACCACCCGCGCCTCGCTCTGCTCCGGCGACTGCCAGACAAAGTGCTGCATCAGCTCCCCCGCCTCCGCCGCGATGGCCACCGCCATCTCCTTCGGGTTGTGAAACTGCCTCCAGTCCCGCGCCTCCACAAAGGCTCGGATCCGGGCGGTCAGGTCGGCAATGGTCGGCTGCTCGGGCATGCGCCCACCCATACCCGCCTGCGGCAGGATGTCGAGCGGTGGAGGAAAGTGGGGCGGGTTTTGCCTCCGGCTAACCCGCCTCGTGCCCCGGCGGGTGGTGCACGCAGGCTTGGGGCGCGGGTCAACCGCGAAGGGACGCGAATAAAAGCGAATGGAGGAGGAGGCAAATGGAGAAAGAGTCCGAGAATCCAGAGGAGGAAGGATCATTAGGGCGACCGGCATACTGCGAACTCAGAACATGGCCCCCACAACTGGATCCCTGCGTGGACAACTGAAGGTGGTCGCCGGCGCAATGCCAGCGTCTCCCGCTCCCCCAATAATCCTGCCCCCCATCATCCTGCCGTCTCCAGATTCCCTCCCCCATTTTCCCCCTCCTCCATTCGCTTTTATTCGCGTCCCTTCGCGGTTGACCCGCGCCCCCAGCCAGCGCCCCGAGCCAGCGCCCCCGGCCAGTGTGCACCACCCGCCGGGGCCCGAAGCGGGTTAGCCGGAGGCAAAACCCGCTCTACTTTCTCTGGACGCCCTCATGCGGCACCGGTGACTTTTTCCCAGGTGAGGCCGAAGCGGGTGAGGAATTTCTTCACGCGGTCGGTGTCGTTGCTTTTTTGTTTGGCGGCGCGGCTGACGGCGAACAGGCGGCGGCCGGCCTCGGCCATGGTCTTTGAGGCGCGGCAGGTGCGGGCGACGTGAGCGAGCTGGACGAGGTCGAACGAGTCGAACCGCTCGCTATAGCCGCGCCCGAGGAGGCTGGTGAGCAGGGTGGCATCGTCGCCGGCAAGCGCGGCGGCGGGCGGGGCGAGCCGCTCCCAGTGGGCCTGGAGGAGTGCGGTCTCCGACTGGACGAGGGGCTCGGTGATGCGGCCTTTTTCCGCGAGGGTGGCCAGGCGGATCATGACGGCGTTCAGGTCACGGAAATTCCCGTGCCACGTGGCCTCGGGCAGCTGGGCGAACTTGAGGAAGGCCTGGCGGGCCTCGCGGTTCATGGTGATCTTCCGCCCGAGGCGGCTGGAGGCGCGCTCCAGCTCGTAGTCGAGGTTTGGCCCGATGTCCTCGCGGCGGTCCGCGAGTCCGGGCAGGGCAAAGGTCCAGAGATTGATGCGCGCCTGGAGGTCTTCGCGGAATTTTCTCTCCATGACCAGCGCATGCAGGTCCTGGTTCGTCCCGGCAATGAGCTGAAAGTCGCTCTTCACCGTTTTGTCCGACCCATACGGAGCGAAGATCTTGTCCTCGACGGCGCGCAGGAGCATGGCCTGCTCGTCGAGGCCGAGTTCTCCGATTTCATCCAGGAAAAGCAGGCCGCCGTCCGCCTCGCGGAGCACGCCGCCGCGGTCGGCCATGGCACCGGTGAAGGCGCCCTTCACGTGGCCGAAGAGCGTGCTCATGGCCGCATCCCCGCGCAGGGTGGCGCAGTTCACCTCGACGAATTTTCCCTTCAGCCCGCAGCGCTGCTGGCGCAGGTCGTAGATGCGCCTCGCGAGCTGGCTCTTGCCCGCGCCGGTGGGCCCGGTCAGGAGCACGGGCTCCCGGGAAAGAAGGGCCACGCGCTCGATCATGTCGATCAGGGCATTAAACGACGGGTTTTTTGACTGGATGCCGCTCTTCAGCACATCCCGCGCCGCCGCCTGCTCGCGGGCAAAGCGCGTGGCCAGCCGGTCGTAGCGGGAGAGATCGAGGTCGATGATGTCCATCCGGCCAGCGGCTTTCTCCTCGCCCGCGCTGCGGTGCGCCGGGCCGGTCTGGAGCAGCTTCGCGGGAAACTGGCCTGTCTCCGTGAGCAGGAACAGGCAGATCTGGGCCACGTGCGTTCCCGTGGTGATGTGGATGTAGTAGTCCTCCACCTCCGGATCAAACGGGTACTGGGCAGCGAACTCGGCCAGCGCGTCATACACGCTCTCAAAGTCCCACGGGTTCGCGCCGATGGGCACCACGTTCCCGGTCACCTCCGTGTGCGGGGCGATCTGGCGCATGTCCCGCATGACGAACTGGGCCAGCGGCTTGAACGGCTCGTTGTAGAGCAGCTCAAACCGGTCCACCGGCCAGTCCTTCTGCATGACGGCGCCGAGCGTCGGGCGCCAGGATTTCCAGCGTTCGTCGTGCTTGATGCCGTCCAGCTTCGTGCCGAGCAGCCCGAGGACCACGCGGGGGCGGCGCGGCGGCCCGTTTGGAGATAAATGCTTATCCATTGGGCTAGGATAGCAGCACTTTGGCACGGCGCGGGGAAAAGGCGGAAATTCGCAGAGAAAATTTTAACCACCTGAAGGCAAGGGAGCGGAACACGGAATGAGCCGTGCCATTTTCCCACCTGGCACGGCACCAGCGATAGAGAATCCCAGAACCAAGAAAGGAACCCAAGCAATGAACACCACACTTTTTCAAACCCGGAACAGCAACGTGCCTCCCGCCACCACGCGGAACGAGGCGGGCGGCCTGGCCTACGCGCTCGGACCGCAGGCGGCCCTGGCGCAATACGCGGCCACGGGATGCCTGAACGGCACCTTCTACGCTGGAGCGGAAACGCAGCTGGCGGCGGTGCTCGCCGCGGCAGCGCAGTGCGACGCGGAGTTCGTGGCGAAGACTGCGGTCTTTGCCCGGAAGCGGGGCTTCATGAAGGATGTGCCCGCCGTCCTGGCGGCCCACCTGGCGACGCGGGACACGGTCCTGCTCCGGAAGGTTTTTGACCGGGTCATCGACGACGGGAAGATGCTGCGGAACTTCGTGCAGGCGGTGCGGAGCGGGGTCACGGGACGCAAGTCCCTCGGCACCGCGCCCAAGCGGCTGGTGCTGGAGTGGTTCGCCTCCCGGTCTGACGACCAGATCCTCCGGGCAAGCGTGGGCCAGCAGCCGTCCCTCGCGGATGTGGTGAAGATGGTTCACCCGCGCCCCTCCACGCCCCAGCGGCAGGCCCTCTACGGATGGCTGTGCGACCGGGCGGTGCAGGAGGGGGCGCTGCCTCCGCTGGTGCAGGCCTTTGAGGCGTTCAAGCAGTCGCGGGACTCCGCAGTGCCGGATGTGCCGTTCCAGATGCTGACCGCACTGGACCTCACCCCGGCCCACTGGACCCAGATCGCGCGGACGGCCTCGTGGCAGACCACGCGGGTGAACCTGAACACCTTTGCCCGGCATGGCGTCTTCGGCGACAAGGCCCTCATCAAGCTCGTTGCGGAACGGCTCCGGAATGCGGAACTGGTGCGCAAGGCGCGGGTGTTTCCCTACCAGCTCATGGCAGCGCATGCCAACACCTCGGCGGAAGTCCCGCGCGAAGTGAAGGAGGCGCTCCAGGATGCGATGGAAATCGCCACGCAAAACGTGCCGGTCCTCGCCGGACAGGTGTGGGTTTTGCCCGACGTGTCCGGCTCCATGCACTCCCCCGTGACGGGAGCCCGGAAGGGCGCCTCCACTGCGGTGAGCTGCCTGCAAGTCGCGGCGCTGGTGGCGGCCTGCATCCTGCGGACGAACCGGTCTGCGGAGGTCCTGCCCTTCAGCGATGACGTGGTGCCTGCGGCGCTCAACGCCCGGGACACCGTGCTCACGAACGCGGCCAAGCTGGCGGCGCTGCCCTCGGGCGGCACCAACTGCGCGGCCCCGCTCGCGGCCATGAACAAACGCAAGGCCAAGGGCGACCTCGTGATCATGGTCTCTGACAATGAATCATGGCGCGGCCCGCAACAGGGGCCGGGAACAGCGTTCATGGTGGAGTGGGAGGCCTTCCGGAAGCGGAACCCGGCTGCAAAGCTGGTGTGCCTCGACCTCCAGCCTTACGCCACCACGCAGGCACCGGAACGGGCGGACATCCTGAACATCGGAGGCTTCTCCGACCAGGTCTTTGACCTCATCGCGGCCTTTGCGGACGGCACCCTCGGGGCCGGACACTGGGTCGGCGTCATCGAACAAACACCGCTTTAAACCAGCGGCGGTTTGTCAACTCAGAGCCCGCCAGCGGATGGTCCGCTGGCGGGTGAATCGGGAGCCCTGGAAGGCGCGTGGGAACCGGCGTCAGCGCAAATTCCGGCATCCCATTTCCGACGCCCCTGCCGGGGCTCGCGAAAACACACACAGCCAACCGGTGGCTCGCGCCACCGGCTAATCTCCCACGGCCCTCCGGGCCTCCAGAATACGGGCAACCGCTCCTCACATTTTCTCCACATGGGCCGAATGCCTGCCGGGACTACATTGTTGACATGCCCCGTCCCGGCAGATCCTCGTCGGCCCGCCCCTTTTGAAAACAACTTTGAACCGCGGCGAATGCCCGGCGGAACTACAATTTGATTGCTGGTGTTGCGGGTTCAAGTCCCGCCGGAGCCTCCGGGCTTCGTAGCTCAATGGCAGAGCACAGAAAACGTTTCGTCAAAACCTCGTCGCCGCGGTTCGATCCCCCTCATGGGCCGAATGCCGGCCGGGACTACAATCCAAACTGTGGCGTCCCGGCCAAAATCCTCGTGGGCCCGCCTCTTCTGAAAACAACTTTGAACCGTGGCGAATGCCCGACGGAACTACCTTCAAACAGGATGAATTGCGGGTTCGAGTCCCGCCGGATACCCTCGGGCTCCGTGGCTAATTGGTAAAGCGCATTACGTTTCGTCAATCCCTCGTCGCCCGGTTCTCTTCTTTAAACATCCTGCGGTGAATGCAGGTGGGATTACATTTTGGTCGCGGGTTCGATCCCCGCCGCAGTCCTGGGGCTGCGTAGCTCAGTGGTAGAGCAGAACGTCCCGCCGATCCTCGTCACCGCTCCTTTTCCTGAAAACACAAACCACCTTCGCGGTGAATGCCTGTGAAACTACACGGCCGTCCTGGGTTCGAATCCTGACGCAGCCTCACGGCTGCGGGACACTGTTTCACGCCCCTCGTCACCGCTCCCCTTTTTTACCATCATGCAAACACACACCATCCACACCACCGGCCCGGCGGAGGGCTTCCTGCCGCTTCCGGATTCCAAGGGAAAACCCATCACCGTCATCGGGACGGAGGCCATTCGCGCGGGGTTTGATCCGGGCTGCCTGCAGCAGGCGATCAACTCGCGCATGGCCCCGGGCGTGACAGAGGTGGTCCTGAACCCCGACGCGCACTCCGGCTACGGCGCGCCGATCGGGTGCGTGATGGTTTCGCCAACGCACATTTATCCAGGCCCGGTGGGCGTGGACATCAAGTGCTCCATGAGCCTGCTCCAGCTGGACCTGCCGGAGGAGCACATCGCGGACCGGAAGGTGCGCCGCGCCCTCATCGAGGCCATCGTCGCCCGCACGCCGACCGGTGCGGGGCAGGGGCAGCGCTCCGCGAAAAAATCACGCGACGTGAGCCGCGACACCGGATTTCAAGCCGTGACGGAAGGCGCCAGCGTGGCCGTGTGCGAGGCGCTCGGCATCCCGCCGGAGTGGGCGCTGCGTTGTGAGGACGCGGCGCACACCGGGCACGATGGGTCCCACGCGGCCCTCGCCACGCGTCTGGAGTGGGTGCTCGCGCAGGACCGCATCCGGAACTTCGCGGACAAGATGCGCCAGCTCGGCTCCTACGGAGGCGGGAATCACTTTGGCGAGTGCGAGGCCGTGCGGCTCTCCGACGACCCGTCCGTCCAGCAGGCGGCGGAGGTCTTTGGCCTGCGCGACCGGAATGTGGCCTTCCTCAGCCACTGCGGGTCGCGCGGGTTTGGAAACCTGCTCGCCACTGCTCAGTTCCGCGACCTGGAGCACAAGTTCGAGGCGTGGGGAACCCCTTTCCCCGCCGGGGACAAGAAGCTCGTCTACGCGCCGCTCGGGACGCCCGAGGCGGACGCCTACCTGGACGACATGGCGCTCGGGGCGAACTTCGCGACGGTGAATCACCTCCTCATCAATGCCCTCGTGCTGGAGGCCTTTCAGGAGGTGCTGCCGGGCGTGACGGGGCGGCTGGTGTATTTCATCAGCCACAACATCGCGCGCCCCGAGATCGTGGACGGGGCTCCGGCCTGGGTGCACCGCAAGGGGGCGACGCGTGCCGTGCCGGGCGGGCACCACTCGCTGGGCGGGACGCCCTTCGCCGCCACGGGCCACCCGATCCTCCTGCCGGGAAATCCGAGGGACGGATCCGTCGTGATGGTCGCCCAGCCAGGGGCCGCCAAGAGCTGCTGGTCCGTGAACCACGGCGCAGGCCGCGCCATGGGGCGCAAGGAGGCCGGACGCCGCCTCGACCAGGGTGCGGTGGATGCCGAGATGGACGAGCACGACATCCTCTCGAACTGCCGCCGCTACCCGATCGACGAGTCGCCCGACGCCTACAAGGACTTCGCCGAGGTCCTCCGCAGCGTCGAGCAGGCCGGCCTGGCCAAACCCGTCGCCACGCTCAAGGCGCGCTTCGTGATCAAGGATTCGGACAAGGCGGACGATTGAGGCGGGGCGCGCTGGACTAGTCCATCGGCGGAATCTCGGCCAGCGCGTTTTCCAGGCGCTCCGAGGTTCCGTGCGCCGCGCACCAGTGTCTGATGTACTCCATGTCCAGCGACTCCGGCCCCTGCACGGCCAGGACATCGCGCGCGTCGTCGAGGTCTTTCCGCCGGCCCCAGCGGAGCTTCTGCACGATCACGTCCTCTGCAGTGGGCAGCCAGGTGGTGCGTCCGAGCATGGGCACGAACACCCTTTGGCGGCGGGCGAACTCGGACTGGACGAACGGGTCGTCAAACGTTTCAAACAGCTCCACCTTGAAGGGTGGAGTGCCAAGACTGGTGCCCACATGCCGCCGCCCCCAAGTGATCGTGTCGAACACAATTTGCGGGTCAAACTCAACCCATGGCTCCAGGGCCGCCGAGAGGCGGTCCACGTTCCCCTCTGGGGCGATGGAGACCAGGAGATCCACATCGCGCGTTGACCGCGGGATTCCATACGTGCCGGCGGCGATGGCCCCCACGGCCATGAAATCAACACCGAGGGCCTCCGCAGCTTCGACTACCTTGATGGCAAGCTCCTCAAGCCTCATGCCAGCGCCGGTTTTGAGTTCTGGTACATCCCGTGGTCCCTCACGCGGTCCAACCTCCGCATCCAGCGCCGGACCTCAGCCCAGCCCTCGGCTTCGTCAGTCGTGCCCAGGCGGGCCATGGCCCCGCCGAGCATCATGCCGAACTGGTGGTTGGACAGTTCGAAGACCTCCGCCAGCCGCTCCTCCTCCGTCATCCCCCGGGCACGCAGGACGCGCCGCCGGTAGATGTCGTCCTGCAGCGCCTTGAGGGCGGCGGGGTCGTCGTGAGGGTTTGGCATGGGGGCAAGGATGCGCCAGTTGGGCGGGATTGGCAAGCGGCGCGTGGCCGGGTGCCATTCAGGGTACATCGTCCTCATTGACATCCCGCCCCACACCTGCGTAAAGTGCCGCCCATGAAGCCCCTCCACGCCCTCCTTTGCCTCGCCCTGGCGGCTGCCGGGTGGACGGGCGGGCGTTGGTGGCGGGCGGAGCGCGGGGGGCCTGTGGCGGGTGGGCCTGCGGTGGCGTCCGCCGTGGGCACCCCTGCGGCGGGGAAACCCGGGCCGGTCGATGCCGTGGCGCTCGCGGCTTTTCTGAAGGATCACCCGGGCCAGCCCCTGCCACCGGATTTCCTCGCCAGCGTCCTGGCTGATCCGGCGACGGCAGCGCGGGAAATGAATGGCCTGGGAGATCAGTCCGGCGACTCCCTGCGGGACACGGCCCGCCAGCTGGCCCTCTCCTCGCCCCAGGCCATGATCGCCTTTGTCGAGGCCACCAGTTCCAGGGACCTTCAGAATGGGCTGGATCTCTATTCCGATGCGGTGCTCTGGGCCTTCTCCCGCAATGCAGCCGCCGGTCTCGCCGCCCTCGGGACACTGGCAGAGAGGAAACCCGAGGTTGCCCTGAATATCGCCTATTCATTTCCACCACATATCCCGCCGAAGGACCTGCCTGCCGTCCAGGCCTGGCAGGCGCAGCTGGCTCCCGGCCGGCTCAAGGATTTCACGCTGGAGCGCCTCGTCCCCTCGCTCGCCCGCAAGGACTACCGGGCGGCCTTTGCCCTCGTGAACGCGCTGCCCACGGACAGCGACATGGCGCGAAGAACCCGCATGAGATTCCAGCTTGCCCTCGTTAGGCAGCACGGTGCGGACCAGACCGCAGCCTCCCGGGAAAAGCGCCTCGCGGAGTTTCGCGGGGTGGATCAGGAGGCCCTGCGGCAGGCGTATCAGTCGAGCCGGTTTTCCGAGCTGGCCGCGGTCCAGCCGGAGGCGGCCTTCGGGGCTCTGGCCACCATGCCTGCGGAGGACAAATCGAGAGCGGTGGCGGAACTGTGTAGCTATTGGGCCAATGTGGACCCCGCCCGTGCGGCCCGGCACGTGGACCAGCTGAGCCCGGAGCTGCAGGCGGCGGCGGCGGTGTCTCTCCTCGCGGGATGGGCCGGGAATGATCACCACGGGGCGGTGGACTGGGTGAGCCATCTGGCGGACGGCCCGGTGAAAGAGAAGGCCGCCCTGGGGCTCGTCCGCGGGCTGGCGGACGGCCATCCTGTGCAGGCCCTGGAGTGGGCTGTGCGCCTGGCCGATCCTGCGGTGCGCCTGGATGTCCTGAGAGACCTGGCTCAGCAGGCCCGCCCGGACGAGCGGGAGGCGGTACGTGCCGCCGTTGCGCGGCTCCCCTTCACACCGGAGGAGCGGGCGACCGTCCTGCCCCCGCCCCCTGAACCGCCCCCCGCCAAATGAAACTCCCCCTGCTGCCCGGCCTGCTCTCCCTCGCCACCGGTCTGGCCGCCGCGTGGGTCGTCCCGCAGGCACCGTCCCCCGTGCCGGTTTCCGCCCCGGCGCCCGCCCGCCCCGCCCGTCCATTGCCGCTGGTGAAGTCCGGAGGCGGCACGGCCAGGGCAGGACGCGGGGAGGACTTCGCCCGCCTCTTTCCGAAGGGCGACTGGCAGGCTGCGGCGGAGGCGTGGGCGGCGGAGGATCCCGCCGGGTTTTACGACTGGCTGGTCAGTCGCGGCATCGCGCCCGGGGAGGAGGTGCTTCTCCTCCTGTTCGAGGCCTGGCTGAAGCAGGACGTGCGGGCCGCCCTGGCCGCCCTGGAGAACCTGCCCCCTGACTACGGCAGCCCCGGTGACCGGCTCTACTCCCGCATCGTGGATCTCTGTCTTCAGGAGCCCGGCGGTCTGGAGGCAGTCCTGCCCTATGTGTGGTGTCTGCCCTCGCCTGATGACGGCGCTTCCGATGCCGAGCCAGCCCCGGACTGGCTGACTTCCATCCCACCAGCCACGCTGGCTGCCTTTTTTGCCAGCCACGTCCAGCCAGGAGGTTTCTACGCGGGACTCGTGAGCCAGTTTACCGAGTTCTGGGCGGGGAAGGACCTCCGGGCCGCCCGGGCGTGGGTGGACACGCTGGACCCGCAGCTGCGACCTGCCGCCCAGCGGGGCGTCATGATGTCCTGGGCCGCGCAGGACCCAAAGGGAGTGCTCAGCTGGCTGGCCACGGAGGCATCCTCGGCGGAGAAAAGCGAGTCTTGGGCGCCGCTGAATGCCCTCGTCGTGTCCGACCCCCGCGCGGCGGTGGAGCTGGCTGTGCAGGACTGGAACCGGGCGCAGTTTCTTTCCACCGGCCAGGCGTTTGGCCCGTGGGTGACAAAAGAGCCGGCCGCCGCCCTGGCCTTCGCCCTCGCGCAGGAGGATCCCGCGATCCGCGAGAAATGCCTCGCCACCTTTGCCCAAAACCGGTCTTCTGGAGAGGCCGCAGACGCTCTGCGGACCCTCACGACGCCGGAGGATCGGGAGACCGTCCTGCGCAACTTCGACGCAGAGAATGATGCCTTCATCCCCGGTCGCGGACCACTTCTGCCCGGCCCCGACCCATTCGCGACCCAGCCGCCGACGGCAGAGCAGGCTGCGGCGATCAAGAAAGCCGAGGATGAAGGGAGGGCTCTCATTCAGCGCACCAGCCCAGTCTTCGCCGCCGAGTGTGCGGACATCGCCCGGAGGGATGCTCCGCTCGCCTTCGGGATCGCTGCGAATCTCCCGCCAGAGTACAGCCCGGCCGCGCTCGCCGCCGTCCTCGCCCAGTGGCCGGGACCCGAGGCGGTGGCTGCGGTGGAGAGGCTGATGGACTCTGATGCGAAGTCAGCGGCGCGGGCCTTTCTGAAGACGCAGGGGCGGTAGGGGAGAAGGGGAGAGGAGGAGACGGGAGACCGGGCGGACCGGGAGACCGGGAACTCCGTTTCGGGGGCCGGAACCGCCGTGCGGTTCCCCCATTTTCCCCAAGCCCCCTGGGGTAGGCCTCCGTTCCGTCGGCCAACCCCAGGCTGGAGGGAGGAACGCCCTTGGCGTTCTCGGAACCCGGGTCCGGTTCGACGCCGGCCTTTTGAACCGCACGGCGGTTCCGTCGTGCGCCCGTGAGGGCGCCATATGAGAGGGGTGAAAGTCCTCTTCAGGATAAAGCTGGTGTCCTGCAACTGAAGGCAACTGCGTCGCCGCGAGGCGGGGTGGGGAGCAGCCGGAAGTGGAAGACCAGTCCGCAAAACACAAAACCAATGAATCCGATTCGGCGCTGCCGCGCTGACGAGCCTGCGACGGTATGGCGAAGTCACACTGCAATAATCCCCTGCTCGGGGTGAATGAGCATCAACAAACAAACAGACCGGCCCGCGCCACCAGCAATGGCGACGGGGCCGGAGACGGCGGCGTGGTTGGGAGCGGAATGCTCGGAACGTATGGCGCAGTAAGCGGGGAAGCCCGCCAGGACAGACCGGCAGCAGTGCCGCCTGGCGCAGCTCAGAGCCTTCGTAGTAGCGATGATGCGGGTAACGACCGCGGAGCAAAGGGGGGCAGGAAAGAGGAACCGGTCTGGCTCACACGCCAGGGAAACCCAGCGGCGCAAGTTCCTGAAAAGGATAAACAAGCCGCAGAAGTCCGCGCCCGGTGGGCGTGGGCCGAACCCACTGTGTGGACCGACCGGATGCTGGACACCCTCGAAAGAGGGATCAAAGGAGGCTGCTGGTTCAGCCTGATAGATAAGGTAATGCGCATGGACGTGCTGCGCGCCTCGTGGAAGAAGGTGGCCGCCAACAAGGGCGCTGCGGGCATTGACCGCCGCACCGTGGGGGACTTCAGCAAGCGTGAAGAGGAGGAACTCACCCGACTCGCTCACGAACTGAAGGAAGGCTGCTATCAACCACGGGCGGTGCGCCGCGTCCTGATCCCCAAGCCCGGCA
This sequence comes from bacterium, assembly GCA_031411255.1. Lineage (GTDB taxonomy): Bacteria > Verrucomicrobiota > Verrucomicrobiia > Verrucomicrobiales > V1-33 > JANOAS01. Next base: position 2,712 of record JANOAS010000277.1, on the reverse strand, counting down.
GCGCTGAGAAGCGTCCGCTGGGCATACCATGCGTGAGAGACCGCGTGGTGCAGGGGGCGCTTCGCCTGGTGCTGGAGCCCATCTTCGAGCGGGCCTTCGCGGAGCAGAGTTATGGGTTTCGGCCACGCCGGAGCGCCCACGACGCCTTGCGCCGCGTGGACGGCCTCTTGAACGACGGGCACACCTGGGTGGTCGATGCCGACCTGAAATCCTACTTCGACACCATTCCGCACGACAAGTTGCTGGCGAAGGTGCGGGAACACGTGGCCGATGGCCGCGTTCTCGCACTGATCGAGAGCTTCTTGAAACAGGGCGTGATGAACGGAGCGGGAGAGTGGGAGCCGTCTGAAGGCGGCACCCCGCAGGGCGGTGTGTTGAGTCCGTTGCTGGCGAACCTGTACCTCAACGGACTGGACCACGAGATGGCCCGGGCCGGGGTGGAAATGGTTCGCTATGCAGACGACTTCGTCTGCCTCTGCAAAGACGAAGCCAGCGCCCGAGCGGCGTTGGAGAAAGTCGCGCAGTGGGTGGCGGAGGCCGGGCTCACACTGCATCCGGAGAAGACGCGAATCGTGGATCTCGGCCAGCTTGGGGCCGGGTTCGACTTTTTAGGCTACCACTTTTACCGCAGCAAGCAGGGTCGGATGAAAGGGCGGCTGCGACGCCGTCCCCGGATCAAGAGCGTGCAAGCGCTCAAGGCCCGGCTGAAGCCCCTGATGAAACGGAACAATGGACGGAGCCTTGAGGCGATCATCGCGCTGTTGAGGCCGGTGATGCACGGCTGGTTTGAGTACTTCCGGCACAGCGCACTGCCGTCGCTGAGGCAAATGGACGGCTGGGTGAGAGGGCGTCTGCGCTCCATGCAGCGCAAGCGGCATGGGCGGAGGGGCCGGGCGCATGTCAGGGAGAACGTGCAGTGGTCCAACGCCTTCTTTGACGGTCTGGGGCTGTTCAGTCTGGAACAGGCCTGGTACCGAAGAGTCCGGTCTCACGCGTGAGACCTCTGACTGGAGAGCCGGATGCGGGAGATCCGCCAGTCCGGTTCGGAGGGAGGGGTGGCGCAGCAATGCGCCATCCCTACCCAATCCATAAACGTAGGTGAATTCGCGTTCGTAGCCATTTTGCATCACCGGCCGCATGCCTGCCGGCGCCCAGCAGCGGCGCGGTCTGGCCATGCGCCCGAAACGCGCCTCGTCCTGGAACATCAACCGCGGTGTTTTTCCGGCTGCTTCAGGGCGGGCAAGGCATTCGGCCGCCACCTCCGCGAGTTTTTTTTTCCAGACCTCCTGCTTTTCAGGGTTTGTTTTCGGATGAGTGGAGTCCGGCGCAACCTTCCGCCAGCCGTGCCGGGCAAGCATCCTATAAACTTGGGAATGATGGATGGGACGACCAAGCTCTTTTTCCAGTGCCTCATGCAAAGGTGGGACAATCACCATGCCGGCCGTGCTGGCTTGCTCCACCCACGGAGCAAGGAACTTCTTCTCCTGCTCGATGCTCATGAGCTGTCGCCGCCTGCCGCCGTGCGTGGCTTTGGGCGCCGGGGGTGACGGGGCGCGTGCCGCTGTCTGCCAGGCGCCCACCTGGCTGCGGCTGACTCCGAGCATTGCGGCTGTTTGCTCCATTGTCAGCCCATGGACCGCCGGCAACAGCACCGCCTGGGCGGCTCGCATCTGTGCCAGCGTCGGCGTGGCCAAAAGCGTCGCTCTGGCTTGCGACACGGCCTCTTCTGTGAAAATTGCTGGTCTGGACATTCAACATGTCTAAACCAATTCAGCCGCTTTTGAAAGCGAAATGGAATGAGGAGCGGATGTCACCGGTTGACCGCGCTCGCGCCGCTTTTGACGATCCGAATGAGTTCCGCCGCCTCCAGAAATTCCATCGTGCCCTTGCCAGGCTGACTCCGGCTGATGCTGCCATGATCGAGGGGCTCTTCGACGAGAACAACAAGCTGGGCCGGTACTTCGTGCCGGAGTTTGCCTTCTTCACGCGGCGCTGGGGCGAGGTGGACGGGCCCGCAGCGCTGGCCTTTGCGATGAAAAAATGGCCGGCCGCCGCCAGCCACATGGCTGGGAATGTTTCCCAGATGGCAGCCGGGTGGGCCACCCAGTCTCCGCAGACGGCGGTCGACTGGCTGAACAGCCGCACGGATGCCCTGCCGTGGATTCAGGACGCCGTCATGGCCGGACTGGTCGAAGGGCTGGCCAAACGCGACCTCGAATGGGCGCGGAAGCTGGTGGAGTGTAAGCGTCACCCCCAGCCCCATGCGAATCGCGTTGACCTCGGACTCTGGACTGGGGTGGAGCCTGTGTGGGATGCGCCACAGCTCTGGCCTATGCTGCCTTGGTTGCGGGGGCGGTGGCGGCTTTTTGCCGGGCGGCCCAGGCGCCGGGCAGCAGGGTGCGCAGTCCGGCGGGTTTGGCGTCGGGCAGCAGGGTGATGACGTCGCGCAGGTAGCGCCACGGATCGAGTCCGTTCTGCCGGCAGTTTTCCACCAGGGTGTAGAGCACGGCACAGGCCTGCCCGGCTTCGCCTTCGCCGATAAAGAGCCAGTTTTTCTTCCCAACGGCGGTGGGCCGGATGGCGTTTTCTACAAGGTTGTTGTCGATCTCGACGCGGCCGTCCTGGAGGAACACGCGCAGTTCGTCCCACTGGTTTAAAAAGTAGCTCACGGCTTTGCCGGCCTGGCTCTGGGGCAGGTGGCGGCGCTTTTCC
>JANOAS010000276.1:0-23224 GCA_031411255.1 bacterium | reverse complement strand
GAGGTCCGTGCCGGTCCAGACGGCGGTCTCAAATTGGGCGCCGGGCGGGGGACTGGTCGCGTTCAGGGTGGACCAGGCGTCATTTCCCGTGGTCGTGTCGCTCAGGCGGACAAAGCCGGCGGCGAGGAGCGTGGCGCTGTTCGGTGTTTCACCGAAGACGACGGACCCCGCAGGAAGCCCGGCGGCGGAGGCGCGGATGTTGGCCAGCAGCGCGCCGGAGGCGATCTTCTCCGCTGTCACGGCTCCGGTGGCGATCTTCGCACTCGTCACGGCTCCGGTGGCGAGGCTGGCCGCCGTCACGCTGCCTGCAGGCACGCTGTCGGCGGTGAAGGCGTAGGCCGAGTTGCTCAGGAAAAGGTCCGGCTCCAGCTGCTCGGGGAAGTTCAGGTGGGCGGTGTCGTTAAACCAGACTCGCAGCCGCAGTCCGTCGTGGTTCAGGTCGCTGGCACGCAGGGCGACCATGCCCAGACTGGTGTCCCCCAGCTTCACGGAAAAAACACCGCGTGCCGAGATGGTCAGCTGGACGTCCCCCTCCGGGATGTTGAACTGGGAGCCGGTCGAGGTGCCGTCATTGCTCCAGACCTGCACTCCGGTCGAGTCCACTAGGGCGAACTTGAAATAGCCGGTCGTGCTGGCATTCACCCCGCCCACGGTGACGCGGCCCTGGTAGCTGAGCTGGATCTCCCGGTCCGCCGCCCGGGAGGGCGCGGTCAGGAGGAGAAGCGGGAGGAGGGCGAGGGTGAGGGCAGTCTGACGCATGGGGGGATGGGAAAAGGCTGGATCTAAAATGACAGGGACGGTCCGGGGAGACCTTTCACGATGATGGCCGCGCGGGCAACGGAATGTTCCACCCCGGCAGCTGCACTCAAACGCGCCAGCCGGAGGTTTCTTAGAGAAAAATTTCCCGAAAGCTGCCTCAGTAGTCGCGCCGGGAAAAAAGCCAGCAGGCCCAGGTGAGGATGAGCAGCTCGAAGGCGAGGGAGGTGCCGAGGATGTAGGCTGGGGACTTCTCCATGGCCAGGGCGGCGTCGCGGAGGCGGCGGGCGCGCTCGTGGTCCCGTGCCAGCTCGCCGGGGGAGGTGGCCCTGGCGCGCGGGGGCAGGTCGGCCCAGCTGATTTCCCGGTCGCGGATGATCCAGCGGCGTGCGAGGTCGGCGGTTTCGTAGGTCTTTGGCAGGGCGATCAGGGCGCGCTCGGCGTAGCGGCGCGTCGTCTCCACGGTGGGCTTCAGCTCAGGGGAGAGTTCTCCCATGTTTGAGGCCACGGTGGACTGGATAGTCACCCGCTCCACCCACGCCAGCCCGGAGCACAGGCCCCAGAAAAGGAGCGTGAGCAGCAGGGCGGGCAGGGAGGATTTCAGCCACACGCCCAGCAGCACCGCCACCGAGTAAAGGTAGCTGAAAAAGAGGACCACCAGCGGGATGCTCAGGAAAACGGACCAGTCCAGCACCCCGAGCCGCCACCACCCGGCGCCGAAGACCATGACCGACAGGAGCGTCACCTGAAACGCGACAAAGAGCAGCGCGCTAAGGTATTTCGCGATGAAGAGGCCGGTGCGGCTGATGGGCTTGGAAAGCACCACGTCGATGGCTCCGGACTGCAGCATTTCCGGAAAAATGGAGGCTGTGGAAACCAGCGCCAGAATGATGCCGAAGAACGTGAGCCACCAGTTCACGATGCCGGTGAAGGCCAGCCCGTACAGTTCGCCCGCCGCCGGGCTGCCGCTGCGGAAATTGTCATCGGCAAAGTGCTTCAGCCCGTAGAGCACGGACCAGCCGGTGGAGTCAAAGCTGATGGAGGCAAAGAGAAGCCCCGCCAGTGCGGTGATCCACAGGCTGAACCAGAAGAGCTTCCTCGCGCGGAGGAGCCGCCAGGTGTCGCGAATGATGGCGATGAGCTGCATGAGCCGGGGGAGGGGAATCTCAGTGAAGGGTGGGGACGGAGGCCGTGGGCGGCCCGGAGGTGACGGGGGCGGACTCCCGCGAGCCTGTGGGCGGCACGGTGGCGGCCGGCTTGCCTGCCGGGGCGGAGCTGACGACCTTGATGAAATACTCCTCCAGCGACTGCCGGAGAGGCACGATGGCGTCGATGGTGATGCCGTGGCGGCGCAGCTCGTCGATGACCGGCATCATCTGCTGGGGCCGCGTGGTGGGCAGGGTGATGTGCGTCTCGTTTGCATCGGAGTCAAAGCTGATCGTCCCGCCCAGGGCGACCACGATTTCCCACAGCGTGGGTATTTCCGCCAGCCGCCCGTCCACGCGCACCTCGTAGCTGCGGCCCTCGCGCGTCAGCTCCTCCACCGTGCCCTGGCGGACGACCTGGCCGCTGGAGAGGATGGCCACGCGGTCGCAGAGGCGCTCCGCCTCGCCCAGCAGGTGACTGTTCAGGAAAACAGTCACGCCACGCTCGCGCAGGGTGCGCAGGATGTCCGCCACCTCCCGCCGGCTGATCGGGTCCAGCCCGTCCGTTGGTTCGTCCAGAAAAACGAGGGCCGGCTTGTTGATGAGTGCCTGCGCCAGGCCGAGGCGCTGCTTCATCCCCTTTGAGTACGAACGCAGCGGCCGACTCCGCCACACGCTCAGGCCCACCAGCTCCAGCAGCTCGTCCGCCCGTTTCTTCCGCACAGAGCCCGGCACCTCGTGCAGCCCGCCCACAAAGTCCAGCACTTGGTTCGCCGTCAGGTAGTCCGGGAAGCGCATCTGCTCCGGCAGGTAGCCGATCCGCCGCAGCGTCGACCGGTCCCCGACCGGCTGCCCCAGCATCCGCCCCTCGCACCGCGTCGGCTTCACGATGGTCAGCAAGATCTTCACCAGCGTGCTCTTGCCCGCCCCGTTCGGCCCCAGCAGGCCAAAGATCTCCCCGTCACGCACCTCCATCCGCACCCCGCGCAGGGCCTGAACCGAGCGCGGATACGTTTTGGCGACATCCTGGAGATCAATGGCCGGTTCGTTCAAGCTGGCGGATTTTCCGTTCGTTTCGCCCCCGGGTCAAGCCAAGGGTCCGCCTCATTACGCGGAGTGGGGGTGGAGTTTTTCATTCTTTTCCTGCCATGCGCTGGCCGGAAGAGGAAAAACGCGCAGATCACGGGAATTGTCCGTTGCCTTTCACCACGCCATGGAGTTCACATCACGGCTGTCATGAACGAATTTTTCTACGAAATCGGGGGCCAGTCGAGTGGTCCCGTGCCGGAAGGCGAACTGCATTCGCTTTTCCAGCAGGGCCGGATCACCTCCGCCACGCACGTCTGGCACGAAGGCATGGGCAGCTGGCAGGGCTACGGGGAGCGTTTTCCTGAAGGCTCGCCAAAAAATGACGCTGAAGCCTTAGCGGTGGACTCAGAGGCGGATGCCGTGCCGGAGTCGACCCGGTGCGCAGTGAGCGGGCGCACGGGCCTGAAGGCCGAGATGGTGGACTTCGGCGGGGTGCATGTGCTGCCGGAGTTCCGCGATGAGTACGTGCAACGGCTGCAGAAGGGCTGCGTCGCGCCGCTGAATTTGGAACCGCTGCCCTGCACGGCGGCGGACCGCTGGCCGAGGCTGGCGGCGTGGTTCCTCGATGCCATTATTGTAAGGCTGCCGGGGCGTGGGGCTTCGTATGTCATGGGGGCATGTGCCGGCATCAAGAACTTCCCCTACATGGACAGCTACGGGGGAGGTGCCACGCGGTGCGGCTGGGAGTTCAGGGTTCACGGCTGACGGTTGGGAGGCGGGATTTCTGATTTCAAATCCAGGAAGGGGGGCGGTGGTTGCGTTTTTGGCTGGTGGGGGCATGATCAGGAGGGCTCGGGCGTTTGGGGAAATGGCTTCCCCGGGCGGGTGCGGGACGCTGATTTTTCCACAAGACTCATGGCGAGAACGATTCTGGCGACGGTAATGATTGGCGTGCTGGTGAGCGCGACGGTGCTGATGTTGATGTCGGCGGGCGTCTTCGTGCCGTCGGCGCTGTGGCTGTGGGGGCACTATGCGAGCGAGTCGCTCGTGCGTGGCACGGGCACGGAGGTGCCGTGGCTGCAGGGGCTGATGGTGGTGGCGGCGGCGCTGGGGCTTGGCTGGGTCTCGGTGGACGCGGGGCCGCGCGGGGCGAAGCTGATGGTGGTGCTGGTGGCGGCGGTGCTGCTGGTTTTTTTCTCGCTGACGCTGACGTGGTACGGGGTGTTTTTTGAGCCGTTTTCCGGGCTGGCGGCAGCGGCGCTGGCCTTTGCCACCGGGCTGTGTTTTGCGGAGACGCCGGGGAACCGGGCGCGGAGGGAGCTGGCAGAGCTGACGCGCGGTCGCGCCTCGGCGGCGACATTGGTGAGACTGGCGGAGGCTCCCGTCGGGGACGGGGTGGTGCGGGAACTGGCCGTGCTGGTGGTTCGCCCCCTGGGCGCCACGGGCACTGACGCCGCAGCCCGGCTGTCGGCCCTGCGGCGGCTGGTGGCGACAGCGTCGGACTTTCTGCTTTCCCGGCCCGGTGCGCTGCTGGATGTGCCCCAAGCAGATGCAGTGCGCGTGTTTTTTGGTATGACGGATGGTTCCGGAGGGCGTGAGGCGGTGGAGGCGGCGCTGGCCCTGCGCAGTCACCTGGCGGAAAAGGGCTACGCGGCAGGCAGCTGCGGCATCGCGGTGACAGCCGGGCTCTGCCTGCTGGGGCGGCACGGTCCTGACGGCCACCCAGTGCTGACGGCGACCGGCGCGACCGCAGAAAATGCCCGCGCGCTGGCTGGGATGAACGCGAAACACGGGACGGAGATTTTACTGGGCCGCCAGGTACTGCAGGCGGCAGGGGAGGGGCTGGAGACGAGGCCGGTGCCTGGCACGGAACTGCACGAACTGCTGGACCTGAGGCAGGAAACGGTGGAGGAGCTGCACCACCACCACGAGGAAGCGGAGGAGACTGGGGCGCACGAAGAGACCGGGGCCGCGGACTTCGTCATCATCGAGCCCGGGGAGGAGGCCCCTGTAGCCCCCTTTCCGATGGTGTCCGGCGCTCCGTCTCCGCGGGCTTCTGCAAAGGGCGGCGGCAACAAACGGCGTTGAGGCTCGGCATTTCCCTAGACGGGGGTAGGACCAGCCGGAGGCGTGGAGTGGTTGACACAAGGCACACGAATGGGCACGATGGTCACGCTGAACTGACGCAACTCACTATGAACCTGAAAAAATCCCTGCTGCAAGGCGCGCTCTGGTGCGCCGCCCTCACCCTCGTCCTTCCCCACTCCCTGCGCGCCGAGCTGAAGCCGGAGCAGGTCGAGAAAATCAAGGCCGCGCTGCCCTCCGCAGCAGTGGCGAAGCCAGCCAAGGCCCGGAAGCTGCTGGTCTACAGCCGCACGCGCGGCTTCCGCCACGGGTCGATCCCGGTGGGTCAGAAGTGCATGGAACTCCTCGGCGAAAAGACCGGGGCCTGGACGGCCACGGTGACGGAGGACGCCTCCTTTTTTGAGCCGGACCGCCTGAAGGAATTCGACGCCGTTCTGATGCTGAACACGACGGGCGACTGTCTGACGACGGATCCGAAGGAATTTGAAGGCAAGCCCCCGGAGCTGAAGGAGGCGGATGCCGTCCGCGCCAAGCGCCTGATCAACAGCCTGCACGACTTTGTCGCGAACGGCGGCGGGCTGGCCGGCATTCACTCGGCCACGGACACGTATGGAAATGAGCCGCTGTATTCCAAGGTGATCGGCGGGACCTTTGACGGCCACCCGTGGGGCTCGGGTGACACGGTGACGGTGAAGGTGCGCGACCCCGGGCACCCGCTGACGGCGTCCTTCAAGGCCGGGGGCGACAAGTTCGACATCAAGGACGAAATCTACCAGCTCAAAAACTACGACGCCACGGCCCAGCACAATCTGCTCGGCCTGTACTTGGGCGAGGGGTCAAAGACGAACATGACCAAGGGCGGCATCAAGCGCACGGACGGTGATTTCGCGATTTCCTGGATTCGCAACGAGGGCAAGGGCCGCGTTTTTTACTGTTCGCTCGGCCACAATGATGAAATCTACATGACCCCGAGCGTGGTCGGTCTCTACCTGGCCGGCATTCAGTTCGCGCTCGGGGACAACGCCGTACCCGTGAAGCACGGTTCCACCAAGCCCTGAGATATTCCGCTTTTCCACAACAAACCAGATAAAAAGATGAAACTTCACCATTTGCTCCCCGCGCTCGCCGCGCTCATCCTCCCTGTGCTCGCGCAGGACACCGCCGCCCCCAAAGTTGAGGAGGGCTTCACCTCCCTTTTCAACGGCAAGGACCTGACCGGCTGGAAAAAATCCACCGAAAACGAGGCCACCTTCAGTGTTAAGGACGGCGCCATCGTAGCCAACGGCCCGCGCAGCCACGTGTTCTACACGGCTGATGAAAAGCCGTTCAAAAACTTCATCCTGAAGCTCCAGGTGCAGACCAAGCCGAACTCCAACGGTGGAATTTACGTGCACACCAAATACCAGGAGAGCGGCTGGCCGGGCATGGGACACGAGTGCCAGGTGAACAACACCTTCAACGCGGACCCGCGCAAGACGGCGAGCATCTACCGCTGCAAGGACATCAAGGAACAGCTGGCCCAGGACAACGAGTGGTTTGACTACGAGGTCAAGGTGGTCGGCAAAACCTGCACCATTCTGATCAACGGCAAACAGGTCAACGAGTGGACCGAGCCCGAAGGAGGAGCCGAGGGCGTGGAACCCGGCCGCCGTTTCACGCAGGGGACCTTCGCCCTCCAGGGCCACGATCCGGGCTCAACGGTCATGTACAAGAACATCCGGGTGAAACGCCTCCCGGAATGATCCTGCGCTCCTGACCGCGGTCAGGACGTTTTCGCGAGCCGGAGTTCCTGAGAGGGGATTCCGGCTTTTTCGTGCCCGGATCCGGGTTTTTCGTCCCGTGCCGACCCGAAAACTGGCGCGTTGAGTTGGCTCTAAAATTTAACGGGAGTAAAATTATTATAAATTCCATATTGACGTCCCCCGATAGGCATGTAAAATTCATATCTGTTAGATTTACGGTTTTAAAGAAGCGACACCACCGCACCCCTCCCATGGAAGACGTCAACGAACACACGCAACTCGGTCAGCGCATCTACCAGCTTTCACATCAGGCTGGGGTGAGCGACTTCTACGTGACGCCATGGGAGCCGCTTGCTTACAAGTTTAACGGCCACTTGGTTTACGACCAGCTGATCTACCAGCCTTCGACGGCGTGGCAGGTGACCCCGGGCCACCACGATTACGCGATTTCGTTCGCCGGACGCCGCTACCGGGTGAACCGGATGACGACCAAGGGCCGTCTGCGCTGGGTGTTCCGTCTGCTGCCGAGCGGGATTCCAAATCCGCAGGACATCGGGGTGCCGCCAGCAGCGATGAAGGCCATCCTTGAGGCGAAAAACGGACTGTTTCTCGTCTGCGGGCCGACGGGTTCCGGCAAATCAACGACGATTGCCTCCCTTTTAAAATACAGGGCCGAGCGGAAGCGCGAGCACCTGGTCACGTTTGAAGATCCGATCGAGTTCGTCTACCCGGACAACATGCCCACGCTGGTCAGCCAGCGGGAAATGGGCGAGGACGAAAAGGACTTCGGTGGGGCGCTGCACGCCGCGCTGCGTCAGGCGCCGGACGTGATTCTCCTGGGGGAAATCCGGGATGGCGAGACGGCCGAGATCGCCATGCAGGCGGCGGAAACCGGGCACGTGGTGGTGGCGACGCTGCACACGAACTCGGCCTCCCAGACGGTGTCCCGCTTTCTGAAACTGATCCCCGCTGAACGGGCGGAATCCTCGCAGGAGACGATGGCCGACATTTTGCGGATGATCCTCTGCCAGCGCCTGGTGGCGGACCCGATCCGCGGCAAGCGTTTCGGCATTCATGAAATGCTGCTGCAGTATGACTCCGTGTCCAACCTGATCCGCATGGGCCAGTTCAAGAAGCTCGACCAGGAACTCGAAACCGGCTGGAAACGGGGCCTGCTCAGCTTCCAGCGCAGTCTGGAGGCCCGCCAGGGCGAGGGCTGGACGCCCCCCACGAACCTGCACACCACCGGCTACACACCCACAGAGGTGGAGGAGTTCCTCCATTCACAAGCCGCCGTGGCAGTCGCCTGATCCGCCTGCCGCAAACAATTTCACTCCATCCCGACAGAAGCCATGAAACTCAAAGACCTGACTGACCTGCTGACTTTTGAATCCTTCCGGCCGGAGCCCGATGACGGCGCCGCTCCGTGGACCAAGCGTTTCGACAAGAAACGGACCCTGATGCTGAACATCGGCCGCAAGCGTGTGTCGTGGCGCACCATGGACAAGAACGGCGCGGTGGCGGAAGCGAACGCGGCCGAGGGCGAGTTCAAAGAAATCATCAGCACGATGGGGCACGAGTGGAAGGACCAGACCGACGGAGGCTGGTGCGGCGTCTCGATCAATCAACGTTACGTGATCAGCCTTGAGGCCAATCTTTCCCGCCGCAAGGGCATGGAGGAAATGCTGCGGACCAACCCGAAGGCGGCCCTGGGGGCAAAGGCCGAGCGGGGCAAACGGTATACGCTGACCCACAATCCTGAGAGCAACACCAGCGTGCTCCTCGCCTGCGAGGAGGACCCTATCATCAAGGTGGAGGCTGCTCTGCGCGAGGCGGGCCTGCAGACCGGCCGGGTGTGCGTGGGAGTCTATGCCATGCTTCAGGAACTGATCGACCAGGTGCAGGAGGCGCGCCGGGTGCACCTGGAAGCCAACGCCGACGCGAAGACGGGCACCATTCTGATGGTGGCCTGCTGCGAGGGATCCCTTTGTGCCATGGTCCAGCAGGAGGAGCAGTGGCTGAAGCTGCGCTCCCGGACGGACCTCTACACCGACGACATGTCGCCCGTGGTCGAACTCCTCGTCCCCATGATCGAGGAAACCGGACCCGCCACCCACGTCCTGTTCATGAACGACACGGAGGATCCCGGATTTGTTCAGCTCATGCAGGCCCGCATGCCCTCCGTCCGCCTCAGTGACGTCACCGTGCCGAACCAGCTCTGGAACCTGATGGGCGACCTGTAACCCGCCGTCCGCCCCGCCCAACACATTTTACCCAATCACTGCCATGGAAGCCAAAGAACGCCGCATTTGCCACGATCTGAAAACCGACCGGATCGACATCGGGAAGCCGCTGCCCGGAATTGCCCGGCTGCTCCCGGTGGGATTCTATCTCCTGAGCCTGGCCACCGTCGGCCTCTGCCTGCTCTTCGCCTACGAAATGAAGAAGGCCAACTTCGAAAAGCTGGCGGCCGAGCAGGAAAAGACCGAGCAGGAAGCCGTAAGCGCCAAGCTCAAGAAGGAATCCACCGAGCTGGAAGCCCAGGCGAAGAAGGCCGAGGAGGTCAAAAAGTACGTCAACTCCAGCCAGCCAGTTCAGGAGCTGCTCATGGCCATCAACCGCAGTGTGCGCACGGGCATCACCATGTCAGATCTCACCCTCGCCAGGGAGCGGGACGACGCCTCCAAACTCGGCTTCTCCGTCAAATTCAGCGGAGGCGGCCAGCAGCAAAAGGAGGACACCCTCGCCAAAATTTCAGCTCTTGGCTACCGGCCCTACCAGGCCGAGGAGCGCCGGGGCAAGGCAGGGGAGTTTGATTACCGGGCCCTTCTGCTCCGCACCGAAAAGCCAGTTTCCTTCAAGGCTGCCACCAACTAATTCTCAACTTCCAACGCTATGAACAACAAACATTTAGCCTGTTTCGTTCTGATGATGTTTCTCGTCATCGAGCTGTATGCCGTATTCATGATGCACTCGAAGGCGTCCGCCATGAAGCAGGAAGCGGCGGATGGCCAGGCTGCGGCCGAGACGGCCACCAGCGACGTCAACATCAAGAAGGCTGCTCTGAACGGCCTGAAGGTGAGGACCGAACCCCTTGTGCTTTTCCTCAACGAGTGGGACCCCTTCCTCCGCCAGGTGAGCAGCGCCGAGCGCGGCGAGCAGTTGATCGAGGCGCTCATCAAGCAGGCGGGCGTCATGTGCATCGACCGCCGCTACTCCAAGGGCAGCGCCACCGGCCTGAGCTACCTGCCCGGCACCCTCTCGGCCAGCCTGCTGCTCGAGGACGACTACGCCCGCACCCTGCAGTGGCTGGGTGATCTGGAAAGCAGCCTGCCCGCCAGCCGGGTGATGACCTGCACTCTCAGCAAAGGTCAAAACAGCAATGATGTGCGCATGCAACTAACAGTGGAGCTTCCACTTGTCGAAGCCGCTGTTGCCGCCAAATAACTCACCGACTGCCTGAAACCTATGAAAACTTACCATCTGCTGCCCCTCCTGCTGGCCGCCACCCTCTCACCGGTCTGGTCGGCAGAGGACGACTCGATGAAAGCCGTGGAGGCGATCGGCATGCTGCCCAAGCAGCGGCAGGCGACAAAAGTCCCGCTTCTGCCGGACGAGAAAAATCCATTCGCGGAGCGCTCGAAAAAGCAGGAAACCATCGCCGGGCCTGCTGAAGATGCCGAAAGCCAGGAAAACAAGATCCGGCGTTTGCTCACCTCACTGCTGGTGACGGGATACAAGAGCGGAGATGGCGGGCGCCGGGTGCTCATCGACAACATTATTGCCCGTGAAGGTCAGGAACTGGAGCCTGTTCTTGCGGATCAGACGGAAAAACTGATTGTGTCCTCCATTACGGACAAGTTCGTGGAAATCGCCTGGCAGGAAACATCCAAGGATGCGAGCCAGCCCAGAATTCTGCGCCTGCCAATCAAGGTGAAGCCCGCCGTGGGCACGATGCTGAAAGGCCAGGGCAAGGGCAAGGGCGCGATCGTGTACATGGTCAAGCCCGGCATGACGGAGGCTGCTGCCGCAGCCGCGGTGCTCGCCGGCCAGCCGGACGGAGGCTCCACCGGGACGAACGATTCGCAAGGCCGCACTGCCACCGCCCCCCGGCCGGACAGCCTGATGCAGCCTGCCATGCTGGAGAAGCCCGCCATTCCCGGGGAACTGCTCCCGCCTGGAGCGGCCAGTGGCGTGCCGGAGGCTCCGGACAGCGGCCGCAGCGAAAAGGCGTCGCCCCCTCCTCCAGCGAAAGAAGCGCCCAAGGCGGAAGCCGCTCCCGTGCCGCCTCCGTCTGCGGCACTCCCGGCCGGGCCCGGCCTCCCGCCCCAGCGCGCGGTTGAATAGACGGCTGCCTCCCCCCGCTCATGAGATTGACACTTCCATTTTCACGCCGGCGCACCAGGGGATTCACCCTGGTGGAGATCGTGCTGGTTTCCGGACTGAGCGCCCTGCTGATCGGGGCGGCGGTCATGGGGTACCGTGCCGTGCTCTCGCGCCAGCGCGCCATGAGCGACTACGGCTCAGTTAACCTTGGCTCCACTGTCATGGGGTCCATGTACGGAGACAGCAGCAGCACGCAGATCAATTGCTTCATGGCCCCCAGCGCCGGCCGGGCCATGCGGGCGGACCGCCTGCGTGAAGTGTTCTGGGACGATGTTGAATCCAGCAGCACCATTTTTCTGCTGCCCCGCGCCGTTCAGGCCAGCAGTACAACCCGCCCGACAACCCTGTCTCTGCCCGCCTCAACCCACGGCCTGACCCTTGACACTCCGCAGGCCTTCCGCAGCTACCTGCTGACCGTGGATGCAGGCTACGGGATTTTCAAAAGCTTCACCGGTGTGCCTTCGGTGGACGACCGGAATGTTTCCATCTTCTGTCTTGAGCCGGGTGACAACACCCAGCCGGACACGCTGAACGTTCGTTGCATTTGGGAGATCGATTTTGTGAACGTGACCGGCACTGACGTGGCGAACGGCACCTACGGGAGCGTCAGGCGGTACTACGGAAACTCGCTGACCGCCTTCACCTCGGGAGTGGGCCTCAGTGCGGACGGATTGTACTACGACATCTTTTACCGTGACGAACTCTACGGCACCGGGGTGGAGGGTTTTGGACCGACCTTTGCGTACTTCGAGCGTGAGGTGCGCAACACCGGAACCGGGGCTGCCGCGGACGAGTTCCGCAAGGCGAAGGATTCTCCCTTCTACTTCATCTGGTGGCCCGATCCGGCCACGCCAAAGCTGAAAACCGGTATCGGGCGCACCTACAGCGACGTGCGCAGCAACTACAAGTCCCACTACGGCCAGACGAGCCTCTTTTTCGTTGTGCCGCAATATCCTTCCTCCCGATGAAAATTTCAAAACAGAGGCCCGGCAGCCGCGGCGCGATTCTTGTCTTCGCGCTGATGCTGGGTGGCATGGCGGCGATCGGGCTGGCCATCTGGGTGAGCGTGCTGGGCGCGCGGAGCCGGTATGTGGAGGAATGCCAGAAGTCCAGCCGTGCCCGCCTGGCAGCCGTCAACGGCCGCATCATCGCGGCCCGCCATGTGCGCAACCAGGTCCTTACCGAAAGTGCCGACGCGACCCTGCCAAGCCGGGGACTGGGCTACTCAGGCTCCCTTTCCGTGGCCACTGACCGCTACTCGTCCGGAGGCATGGACATCACTTCGACCTGGTCGGGCAGCATCCTGTCATCGAACGTGCCAGGCGTGGGAGTGAACCGCCTGTCGTGGGCGAACGGCCCCGGATTCGGCCTCCGGGACGGGACAAACACCGGCATGGACCTCAACGCAAAAATCATCACCGAGCGGGACCAGAGGAACTACCGCGTGCAGGCCCGCAGCGTGACTCCGGCACTGGCGGGCGAGCTGCTCACAGTGCATGCCGCCTCGGCGGGGTTCAGTTCTCCCGTGATTGCGGGCAACATTTCCGTGCACGGGGGAGCGGCAGTCTGGCCCGGCGCGACCGGCGCAGTGGCACCGACTGTCACATGGGACAGGCCCTACCAAACGGCCTCGGCGAAACAGTCCGGCCGCAGTGACCTGCCCTCAAACTACTTCGTGAAAAGCTGGACCTGGGCGCCGGCCGGGGTGCCGGAGGGCGTCACGACAGGGACGGCTTCGGGGCAGTTGAATACGATCTGGAGCACTGCGTCCACGGGAAATTCACTCCGCCACAAGGCCGAACAGGGCGTCACTGACCTCGCCACCATCACCTACCACGGCGACGTGACCAGGGATACAAGTTCGGTCAATGGTGTGGTAGTCGACGGGCCCAGCCGCAAGGTTACGGTGGATCTCTCGTCCTATTCGCTGAACAAGCTCATCATCGACAACGTTCAGACCCTGGAATTAACCGGTCAGATCGACCTCACCAAGTGGAATGAGGCGGATGGCTACTCGGTCATCCTCATCGTTGTCAACCAGAATACCGGCTCGCCCATTGCACTTCAGAACATTAACTTCCGCTACAAAAACAACCGCCGGATTCACCTGGCCGTGAAGAAGGCTGACAGCCAGAGTGCAGTCAACCTGAACTTTCCGGACCTTGTCGGAATCACCCCGCCCCAGTGGCGGCTCATGCTGACTCTTGAGGGGACTCCGGCAACAGTGTCGATGGGTGCGGGGACGGTCCTCAACATTAACGGCGCCATCACCACGAACTGCTCGTTCACCGGCCCCACGGGCACCGGCCAGTCCCTGCACCTTTACCAGGAAAGTTCCCCCCTCTTCTTGAAGGCGCTCATGCCGCGCCGGGTCTGGGTGGAATCCTATCGCATCGATTAATGTCATGAAAATCAATCCTTCCTTCGGCTCCCGCTGCGGTGGCTACACTCTCATCGAAGTGTGCCTCGCCTCCGCCCTCATCTGCGTGGGGGTTGGGGCGGCGGCATCTCTGAGCATGAATCTGGACAAGATCGAACAAATCAACCAGCGGCAGGCGCGCGTGCTGGCTTTGGCCGAGGGAGGCGCGCGGCTCTGGCAGCTCGGGCTGGACACCACCACGGTGAATGCCCTGCTCCTGAGTGACCCCGCGGCCGCGAACACCCAGACTTCCGTGACTTTCGTCACGGTGGGCAACGTCAATGTGGCCAACCGGAAGAGCGCCTCGACGAATCTCGGCGTCTTTGAACGCGCCAACATCAAGGCCTCCTGCAAAAGCCGTGACGGTGACGGCGGCTCTGATGCGGGCCAGGTGCGCGACACCATCCAGTTTACCGTGCTTCGCTAATTCACCTCAACTCCTCCTCCAATGCTCAAGAAAGTAAACCTCACCAATGTCAACACCGGGCGCCGGGTTGAAGTCTATGTCGACACAGACACGGACGAAAAGGCCCTGGTCGGGTCCGGCAAGGCCGCCAATGAAAATGCCAAGGTCAGCACCGTCACCGGCGCCGACGAGGCGATCCAGCGGGCGACGATGCAGAAGCCATCGATGGACGACCGGGTGGCGCTGTTTTCCGGCGTGGCGCGCTGTCTGGAGCGGAACATTTCCACCATCAAAAGCTTCGAGCTGCAGGCCAACCGGGTGAAATCGCCCCGCTACCGCGGTCTCATCGCGGAGATCTCGTCCAAAATTTCCCAGGGGGAAAAGGTGAGCGACGCGATGGGCGAGTACGTTGAGCTGTTCGGTGAAGAAGTCATCTCCCTCGTCAAGGCGGGGGAGGAGGCCGGCCAGCTGCCCGAGGTGTGCAAACGGGTTGCCACCGGACAGAAAAAGACGCTGCGCATTTTGAAGAAGCTCAAAACGGGCATGATCTACCCGGCGGTCGTCGTCACGATGGCACTGGCCGTCGTCATCGTGATGAGCTTCACCCTCGTGCCGGCTGTGGCCAAACTCTACGGGTCGTTCTCGGCCAGTCTGCCGCTGGCAACCGTGTTCATGATGAAGTTCTCCGACCTTCTGATCCATCAGCCTTATCTGGCAGCCATTCCTTTCATCGCGCTCTTCACCTTCATCAAAAAGTGGCCCAAGATTTACGCCAAGGTCTGGGTGCAGAAGCTGATGATCAAGGTGCCGACCGCCGGCACCATCATCCGGAAATCCGCCGCAGCCGTGAGCTTCCGGTGTCTGGCCATGCTCATGGAGGCGAATGTGCGGATTTCGACCGCGCTTCGCATCACCTCGGAGTCGGCACCCCACATCTTTTACAAGGAGTTTTTCTCCCGCGTGAAGACGCACATTGAGGACGGCCTCATGATGTCCGAGGCGTTCCTCATGGAGTCCCACTGGCTCGGCGACGACGGCCGGAACATTTGCGGTATCATGGAAATCTCCGCTGAAACCGGATCGGCCACGGACATGTTGAACGAAATCGCCAACGACTACGAGGACGAGCTGGACACGATTGCAGGCCAGATCGACAAGATCCTTGAGCCGATCACGATCATCATTCTCGGCGTGGTTGTCGGTTTCCTGATTTACGCCATCTACGGCCCGATTTTCGGCCTCAGCGACGTTATCCTTCCCCAGGCCAAAAAAGGCACTGCGGGCAAGGCGCAGGTCGGCCACTGATCTGCGAGCATCACGGGGCCGGGTGGTGGGGAAATCCGCCGCCCGGCCTTTTTCACAAGCGGCAGCCTACTCCGGCGCGTGCAGGGTGATGACGCACTCGAGGTGCTTGGTCTGCGGAAAGAGGTCGAACGGCTGGATGGCGCCGAGGGTGTAGCCTGCGGTGGTGAAGAAATTCAGGTCGCGCATCTGGGTGGCTGGATTGCACGAGACGTAGACTACGTGCCGGGGCTTCCACGCCAGCAGCTGGGCGAGGAACTCCGGGGTGCAGCCGGCGCGGGGTGGATCGATGATGACAGAGGTCTGCCCGGCGGAGAAGGGGATGTTTTCAAAGATGGCCTCGGCGCTCGCTGCGAGGAAGGTGCAGTTCGTGATGCCGTTGCGCTCCGCATTGGCGCGGGCCTGGGTGACGGCGCTCGCGCTGATTTCCACCCCGGCCACCCGCTCGAAACGGGCGGCGGCGGCGAGGGCAAAGAGGCCGCTGCCGCAGTAGGCATCCACCAGGCAGGTGGCTCCGCTGGAGGCTGCCTGGGCGGTGATGTGCTCGACGAAGGCTGGCAGGATGAAGGGATTGTTCTGGAAGAAATCCCCGGCCAGGTGGTCAAAGGTGAGCGGGCCGACTGTCTCGGTGGCGAGGGCTTTTGAGTCCGTGTGGACGGTGCCCGAGGAGTCCCGCAGCAGGAGCGTGGCCCCGCGCGGGTAGCTGTCCTGGCGGGCGAGCACGGCGGCGCGGACTTCGGGCAGGCGGGCGTTGATGGCATCCGTGGCGATGGGGCAGGCGGGCACGTCGAGGATGTTGAACCGGGTTCCCGACTTGAGAAAACCGATGGCCGGCTTCTCGCCAGGGCGCGGCTTGTTGAAGTGCGGTGTGATCTTTGACCGGTAGGCCCACGGCTGCGGGGAGGGAATGGCGGGGGCCACCGGGTGGGTGATTCCGGCCATGTGTTCCAGCAGTTCGGCCACCTGGCGCGTCTTCCACGCCAGCTGCTCCGGGTAGGCCAGCTGCTGGTACTGGCAGCCGCCGCACTGGCCGAAAAGCGGGCAGCGCGGCTCCACGCGGTGCGGGCTGGGCTCGAGGACGGAGACGAGGTCCGCCTCGGAGTAGTTCTTGTGGTTCCGGTAGACGCGGGCGCGGACCAGCTCGCCCGGAAGGGCAAAGGGGACAAAGACCACCCAGCTCGTCGTGCTCCCGTCGGCTCCGTCGGGCAGGGGCACGCGGGCGAGGCCCTGGCCCATGTTGGTCAGGGTCTCGACGCGGAGGTCGAGTTCGTGGTGGTAGGGAAAGGGATGGGCTCTAAATTGCTTCGGCTCGCGCATGGGCGGACGATGGCGGTTCGCGGCGTTGTGGCAAGGAGAACCAGCGGACAGGCGAAGAAGAGGCGAACCGCGAATGGACGCGGATGGAAGCGAATGAATGAGGAGGAAAATGCCCGGGGTGGCAGGAAGGGAAGTGGGGGGCTGCTGCGGGCAGGCCTGCTTCAGCCCAGGGCCTCCAGCTGCGCCAGTTCGCGGCGGAGGTTTTCGCGTGCCTGGGCTTCGAATTTCTCCCGGCAGGGGGCGGTCCAGTAGAGGGTTTCCCGGGCAAGCATGTTTTTCAGCAGGGCGCTGCGCCCGGCGGTGAACTGGTCATCCGGCACCCAGTCGTATTCCTGACGGATGGCGGCGGCGTAGCGGGAGTAGGTTTCCCAGTCGGCCCCGAGGATGGAGAGGTCGGCATCCACGACTATCTTCTCATCCTCCTGCACCGGCGGGGCGGTGTGGGCGGTGGCCATGATGAGCCGCTCGACGGCGGCGCAGTCCGTTTCCTTTGCCCCCGCTGTCCGCATGGCCAGGGCGGCCCGCTTCGCGCTTTGGTGCTCGTTGTCCTTGGCAGTGGGGTCATACACCGCGTCAAGAAGAGCCAGGGCGATGGTGATCCTCGGGTCCCCGTGGTTCAGCCCCTCCGCCACCTCCAGACAGGCCAGGATGTGGTCCAGATTGTGGTAGGCCCGCTCCGGGGCGCAGTAGTCCGAGACCAGTTCATGAAAGGCATCCTCCCTCTTGAGCCCAAGTTCGAGCCACGCGCCCCAGAGCCGTTCGTGAAGAAGGCCGCGGCACGCGCGCTCAGAAATCTGCCTGGACGCCGGGATCATGGCAGGATCGTCGGCGGAATAAGCGCCCGGACCCGCAGGAAACGGCGGTTGAGGCCCGATCCGTCGTACGTGATTTCCACTTCGCCGGCGGTGGTGGTGCTTTGGTGGGCATTCGAGAACGGATCGGCGGAGGTGCGGGCGGGATTGGCGGCGCGTGTCCAGTGGATAAAGTCATCGCTCGACTCCAGTTGATACCAGCGTGCCGGGACGCCGGCCACATGGGCGGTGAAGCCCGCCCCGTCGAAATGGAACGGTGAGTCCGTGTAGTGCAGGTAGTCGAAACCATTTTGCGGATCGGTGCCGTCGGCCTCCTCCTGGGCATCGTTCACGCCGTCGCCGTCGGAGTCGGCGCAGGGGCGCAGCAGGATGTTGCGCACCCGCAGGTGCTCGGTGCTGGCGTCATTGTGCCCGGTGATTCGGATATAGGCCGAGGCGGCCGCCGAGGGAATGATCGCGACGAGTTTCCACGTCTGGATGAATTTCCCCGTGTCCGGCGCGAGGAATACGGTCGGACCGGGATTCGTGGGGGACCATGCCACACCCAGGGGGTTGAACTCGTCCTCCTTGAATTTGGAGTACGTCGCCCCGTTCAACAGACCGACCGACGCCCCGTTCATTCTGCCGTCCCCGTCCGTGTCCAGCTCCCGGATCATGTTGGTCGTGCCCAGATTCGTCACCAGCTCCACGAGCGCGGTGTCGGTGCTTTCCGAGTTTGAGGAAGCGCTGTCGTCCCAATATTCCAAGTCGAGCGACACGCATTTGTCTCCCGCGCTGGTGAGCGCGAAGTTTTCCGTGACGGCCACCTGGTCCGCGAGGCCGCCATTGTTTAACTCAATGCCTCCCACTGCGGGCAGCGCAGCCGCCAGCTGCACCCATTTCGCTTGCCTCCCGACAGCGACGAGGATCGGAGCCGGCGGCCCCAGCAGATTCTGGCCGACCCAGAGCGGGG
The DNA here is from genome assembly GCA_031411255.1 of bacterium. Lineage (GTDB taxonomy): Bacteria > Verrucomicrobiota > Verrucomicrobiia > Verrucomicrobiales > V1-33 > JANOAS01. The sequence goes on along the minus strand of JANOAS010000276.1, from coordinate 4,873 downwards.
CGGGCGGCACCGTCAGCAAGAGGGCGGTGGTCAGCTCCGGACCGGGGGTGTGGCCGACCGTGGTGAAGTTGACGGTCGGGGGAGGGCTCCCCACCGGGTACGGCCCGAATGTCGTCACCGCGTTCAGCAAGCCGGCCGCCGGGGTGGAGTTGCTCGTCCAGCCCGTCGCCGTCGCGCTGCTCGTCGTCACGGACACTGGCACGGTGTAGGTGTCGTCCGTCGGGTCGCCCGTCCCCTGGGTGTTGCGTGTGGCCGGACCCGCGGCGGTCGCGACCAACCCCGCCTCAACAAAGGAGATGGACACGTTGTCGATGCCTTGGTAGCCGTCATTGCCGCCCTCATTCGGGTCCGTCCATTTTACCATGAAAAATTGACCGGCGGGGATGACGATCTCTGCGGTCGGAATGTAGTCGATGGCCGCCCGGTTGGCGGCGGCGTTGCCGTCTAGTGGGACGCCGGCCGTGGTGTAGGCCGGGGAGACCCAGTCAGGCGGACTGCCGTAGGAGGGGGCGAAAGCAGTAAACCCCGTGCCGGCGACGGGCGTCGCACCAGACGGACCGGAAAGGATGTTCGTCACAGCAGCGGCTGACACCTGGTAAAAGACGCCCCAGTGCTCGCGATTGCCGGGCACCGTGATGTTGCGCCACAGTTCCGCCTCGTAGTGGAGCGAGGACATCTTCACCGCCTTGCCGCTGTTGTTTTGGAAACTCACCGCCAGAGAGCAGTTGGCATAGCTACTGAGCGCAAAGCTCCCCGCCTTGGTTCCCAGTGCCCTGTCAGGCCAGTAGGCCCATCCAAGGTTCAGGAAACCAACCTGCACCGTGCCTGAACCGTCCGTGGCTGTGACCGGACCGTTGGGTGTCGTTCCGTTGTTGTACTGCGCAAACCAGCCGGGCAGGGTGCTGTCGTTGACAAACTCGGGGATGGTGATGATGCCTAGAGAATCAAACGTCTGGTTGTAGGTGAATGCCGGTGTCGTGATCGAGACCGGCGCGGAACGCGCCGTCCCTGCCGCCGCCATCACGGCCATCACTATTTGCAGAATCAGGTTTCTGGTTTTCATGGGTTGGTTCCTCGCCAAGTCCGGGCCCTTGCACCCCTCGCGCACTTCGAGAAAATGAGGGCGGGAGGTTTCATGGTCGGCGCTGAGGCCGTACGCGACGAACTGGGCCTCGGCGGTGCCGCCGGGAGTGGATTCGTCGAAGTCGAATTCGGTTCCGAAAAATTCTTCAAGCGCCTGCTGGTTCCAGTTCATAAAAAAGGGAGCGCCTGCCGCGTTGGGCGAGGAAGGCTCCGCAGTTTCCGCCCGTTCCTGCGGGTTGCAAGGCCGGGAGGGGTGGGAGAACCAGGCAGGGTGATGGCGGGCAGGACGATCCGGGGGCGCGGGTCGACCGCGAATTGACGTGAATGGAAGCGAATACCAAGGCAGTGAAGCAGCCATGCCGGTCCACGGAACGGGGCTTTGCCGGGCTCGCCGCGCCCCCTGTCCGCGTCCACCGGTCCGGGCGGCGTGTGGGAGACAAACCGCGAAGCCACGCGCAACAATAGGCATGAGGAGCCGGGGAAACCTTCGGGGGGCTGCGGACCGATGGGGAGGCCGGGATGGCAGAATGACTTCCGGGCGCTGAGCACCGTGTGGAGCACTTCCCGACCTTGGAGAGGTCGCAGCGATTAGCGAGGTGTCGCAGACGCCTCGATTCGCCACACCAGGCCGACACGACCCCGGAGGGCGTCGCAGCGGGCGGCTCGACAGGGTTCGTGCCCGGCCGTCCCGAAAGTCTGGCGCTGCGACACCCTCCGGGGTCGCCGGGTTTTTGCTGACTTCGAGGCTTCCCCGCTCCTGCCTCGCTCAGACGCCTCGCTAATGGCTGTGATCCCTCCGGGATCAAGGCGGGGAAAGGCATCAGCCTACCCGGCGACGCCTCCCCGCCCCTCCCAGGGCCGCCGCCGCCAGCACGAGGGCGCTGGAGGCGGGTTCCGGGACCAGCTCCTGCGCGGTGTAGGTGAATTCCGTGGGGTACGCCTCCTCATTCCCCTGCCAGCGGCCCGTCGGGATGAAGTCCCCGCTAATCGTCACGTCATAGACATTGCTCACGCAAAAATCCGTCCCGGACTGCCCTTTCAGGCCGAAATCGGGATACCAGTAGGATTCAAGATCCGTGACGGACAAAATGTAGTCCCCGGCGGCCAGGGAAAAAGTGCTGGTGCGCGGAACGCCCAGTCGGTCCCACGGGCCGATCCAGACGCTTGGACTTGGCTCTACCCACGAAGCGTCGCCGATCAGCCCCCGGGAAAGATAGGGAAAAACGGCTTCCTTCGTGAGTATCACCCCGGTAATGGAAATGACAGCCGGGGCCGCGAGGTGAAGGGCCTGGTGGTCGATGGTGGTGTGGCAGTCGTTCACCGGCTCTTGCCACGAGCCCAGGAAACCACGCCAGCTGAGGGTGGCCGCCGGGGCAGATGGCCCGCAGAGCAGGGCGAGCGTGGAAATGAGGGCGGCGTGTTTCATGGCTTTCGTTGAGGTCTTCGACGCCCTCCTGAGCCGCCCAAAGCTGCCGCCGCCAGGACGGGGGCGCAGAAAGCTGGTTCCGGGATTTGCATCTGCGGGGTGTAGGTGGATTCCGTGGGATACGCCTCCTCAGTACTCTCCCACAGCCCCGTCGGGGCAGCTCGGGGCATGGAGCCCTGTCTGAGCTTCAGCAGTGATCATCGCGCCGAACAGCGCTGCGGCCAGCCATTTCATCGTGGGTGTTGTCTTGGGGTTTCAGAATGTAGAAGCGGGCCGGCGCAGGGTGGTTTTCCTGTTCGGGGGGCGGCAATCTGCACCCAGATCCATGTGCCGGTTGCTTGAGAAATTCAAGGCCGATTTGCTCCAGTCCGTGCCGGGGCCGCCGGAGTGACTGCGTCCGCCCAGCCGGCGAAAGATTTTCTTGAACGCCGCGTATCTCAAAAGTGTCCAGGACAGTGAACGGAAGGAGCGTTTGGGAGGGGACGACGGTCAAAATCTTTTTACATCCATGCCACGGCGCAGGCCAGCAAAAGAAGACGGAGAGTCATCCGCCCGGCATGGGTCGGAGGCGGGGGGCGTTTCTGGCGGGCGGGGGCGGGCGGCGCTGGTGGCGGCGCTGGAGAAACCGCTGACGCGGGAGGAGCTGGCGGCGCTCCAGCTGGCGAACCAGGTGCCGCTGCCCGTGCGGGTGCTGGCGGTGGGGTTCCGGCGGCTGCGGGAGGCGCTCGGGTGGTCGCAGGAGGCGCTGGCGCAGGCGGCCGGGGTCTCGCGCCAGCTGGTCAGCCAGGTGGAGAAGGCGGAGCACTCGCCCGCCTGGATGACGACGGACAAGCTCTGCGACGGGCTCGGGTTTGGCCACTGGCGGCTGGCCAGGTGGGCCAAGAAGATCGCCCGGAAACTGGGCGGGTAAACGCAAAAGCTTTTGCGTGGCAGGGGCCGGGCCGGCGTGGTTTTTTGTCCCCATGAAACCACCCACCTCTCCGCCCAAAACGCAGACTGCCAGCCCTCTGCCGGCTGGACCTTCCGGAAGCCCGTCCGCCCGTCCGGCCCGCCCCGCCGGGGAAAATGGCGGCGCTTTTTCCCGCCCCGCCCGCCCGTCCGGCGGCGTCGCCCGACGGTCCGGCAGCGGCGCCCAACGGTCCGGCGGCGTCGCCCAACGGTCCGGCGGCGTCGCCCGACGGTCCGGCGGCGTCGCCCAACGGTCCGGCGGCGTCGCCGAACGGTCCGGCGGCGTCGCGCAACGGTCCGGCGGCGTCGCCCAACGGTCCGGCAGCGTCGCCGAACGGTCCGGCGGCGTCGCCCGATGGTCCGGCGGCGTCGCCCAACGGTCCGGCAGCGTCGCCCAACGGTCCGGCGGCGTCGCCGAACGGTCCGGCGGCGTCGCCCGACGGTCCGGCGGCAGGCACTTCACCGCAGGGAGGGCCGGGTGATGGCCCGGTGGAACAGCGGGGCGCGGTGGGATTCGGGCATTCTTTGGGGACCGGCGCCGCCGGTTCCCACGCAAAACAGACCAAAAACCAAAACAAAAACCAAAATGAAACGAAAACCGTTCTTTCCCAAAGCCATCTCCGAACGACCGGAGTGGCTGCACAACTTCGCCCTCCAGCTGGCGGTGCTGAATGCCATCCTCGGGATGGACGCCACGGCGGTGGCGGACATCATCAAGGATGCCAAATATCTGGAACACGCTTACAGCGCCTGGATCACCTGGGTGCGCGAACTGGGCCCCACCGGCACCGCCGCGCTGGAGGTGCTGAGCAACGGCGTGGGCTCCGAGCCCTACCTGCTGCCCGAATTCATCGCCCCGCCGCCGCCCGCCGGTGTGGTGGCCGTGCCGCCGGGCGCCCTGCGCCGCATCCTGGCTTTTGTGAAGCTGATCAAGGCCAACAAAAACTACACCGACGCCATCGGCCAGCAGCTCGGCATCATCGGCGCGGAGGAGTCTGCGGAGCACCTGGTGCCCGTCTTCACCGTGAAAATGGAGCGCGGCGGCGGCTGCCAGTGCGTGAAGTTTTCTTACGCGAAATATGACAACCCGGGTGTCGTCATCTGGGGCCGCCGCGGCGGTGGTGAGCGCGAGCAGCTGGCCGTCAGCCTCATCAGCCCCTGGCTGGACGAGCGCCCCCTCCTCGTGCCCGGCCAGCCGGAGCTGCGCGAGTACTGGCTCCAGTTCTTCGACGGCAACAAACCCGTCGGCCCCCTGACGGACCTCGTCACCGTGACCGTCGCCCCGTGAACCCCCTCCGACCGTGCGGGTGAACCAGCGGCCCGGGAGGCAGCGTGGGATTGGGGTTCGACGGCCGATCCACGCCAAGAGAAGCGAAGGGCATGCTAGGACGGGGGGGCGGAGCGCTGCGCTCCGCC
>JANOAS010000275.1:0-4291 GCA_031411255.1 bacterium | reverse complement strand
GCGCAGAGTGGTGCCGGGGTAGTGCGTTTCAGTGCTGTTGAGTTCGGCGATGAGGTGCTCGATCACGCTGTCATGCGCGGGGTTGCTCTGGCCGTGCAAAAAGCGACCGACCTGCAAAATTTCAGTCCTTTCCCAATGACTGCTCCCGCCATATCCGTCAACAGTGCCGGCGACCTGGAATTTCTTTTCACTATCCCGGAGCCCCGGGTATTCTTTAAAGTATTCCCCAAGTAAATACCACGGGGGCAGTTCCGTGCCCATGCGCCTGTCCCCATGCGGCACCATGCGGCAAGCCTCCAAACAGCCAAAAGAGGTGCCTCACCCCCCCACCCGCCCCAGGTCGAGCTGGAGGGTTTCCAGGAGTTCGTCGTCGGTGAGGTCGGTGAGCATTTTGGCGCCTTCGGGGTCGGGGGAGAGGAGGCTTTGGGCGAGGGATTTTTTGGTTTCGAGGAGGCGGTCGATGCGCTCCTCCAGGGTGCCGGGGCAGATGAATTTGTGGACGAGGACGTTTCTCTGCTGGCCGATGCGGAAGGCGCGGTCTGTGGCCTGGGACTCGACGGCGGGATTCCACCAGCGGTCGAAGTGGATGACGTGGCTGGCGGCGGTGAGGTTGAGGCCGGTGCCGCCGGCTTTGAGGGAGATGACGAAGAAGGGGGGGCCGTCGGGGGACTGGAATTTGGCGACGAGGTCGGGGCGGCGGGCGACGGGGGTGCCGCCGTGGAGTGCAACGGGCCAGACCACTGGCTCCCTCCTTGCGGGCCTTCACTGGCGGATGCGGTGAAATCAGAGTGTTGATTGTGGTGGTTGTGGAAATTTGGCGGCCTATTTTACGCATCTAGTCTGTCCCATTCTCCCGCATTGATCGACTGAAAACCTGTAGGCACAGCGCAAAATCCGTCACGAAAATTTCGTTTGCAAGATGCCGAGAATAGGTATGATAGAACGACTTGTAATTCCTTAATCTGTGGTTTCATCATTCCTTCCGCCCTCCAAAGCAGAGGCTTCAGTTAGACGCATTTGGGACATTTCAGCTTCCTCACCGAGGGTGTCGGCCTTCCACAACCTTTCTCTCCGATTCCCCCTCAGCCCCATATTCCGCCCAAGACGCGACCCGGAAAAAACGATTTCCATGCATCACGATATTGCATTGCTTCCGCATAGCTTTTATCATCCCTCTCCTAATCCCGGAAAACCCATCACCCATGACTGACCACCGCCCTCCCCGCCGCCGCTTGACTGCCAGCGTTACGCCTCTTTTGCTGTTGTTGGTAATTGTGGGATATGTTGCCTGGGAAAAACCTCGAATGTCTGCATCGCAGGCTTCAGCTTTACCGGTCCCTCTGGCGCGCGGCGCAAACGTCGCTTTGCCCAAGCAGTCCTTGGTATCCGCAGCCGCTTTGCCTGCCCAGCATGCCCCGCTACCGGATGATGAGGCGACCATTTCCGCTTTCCGCACTTGGCTGAGCACTTACCAAGCGGCCGACGATTCCCATCGCACCTCCCTCGTGAACCAGGTCCAGGAACTCGCTGTCCAGCGCCGGGCGCGCATGGCGCGCCAGATCCGGGAGAATCCAGAGCAGGCTCTCTCCGAATCACTGCGGCTGCATGAATACGCCGCGTTGCCCGATCAATTGAAGGCGATGGTGGAGCGCCCTTTCAGCGAGACCGCGCGTTATGACTATTATCCTGTCTGCGACGCCCCTGCAGGAATCCCCGACCATACCGCCGGGCTCGATCTGGCAGGCGTTGGATTTAATGCCTTCACCTACGGTCGGCGCGTGGGATTGATGAGCAAGCGTGCGGTGCCCGCCCAAGGCATCACGCTGGATGACTCCGCCGCCGTCGGTGACACGGCTCTGCGGGCCTTGGAGCCAGCGGAAGTTGCTACGGCGCGGCAGCGGTATCCGTTGGCCCAACAGGACCCGGCCCTCAGTTTCGTGACCGGAGAACCCATTTCCGGCGAGCCTCTGGTGGCCCTGGGCGGTGGCCAGCTGTATCACGTGGCCAACAGCGCCGAGCTCACCCAGTTGAACGACTTCGCCGCGGAACTCGAGGCCATGCCAGGTCCGGACACGGGCGCAGACGTGCTGCATTTTGCCTCCCCGCCTGCCGATGGCAGCGATCCTGCGCCCGCAGTGAAGGAGAGAGTCTTTAATTTTGCCGCCGCCCGGGTGGTCGCCCGCAACCACCAAGCCGCATGGACGACCAGTGAGAAGAAAATCTTCATCGTCCGCGTGGACTTCAGCGACCGTCCGGGCGAACCCTTTGGCCAAGCCGAGACGGCCGCCCAGATGAACGGCCCTGTCTCGAACCTGATCCGCTCCATGTCCTATGGCAAAACTTGGATCAACGGCACGGTCAGCGCCAACACCTACCGGATGCCGGAGCCATCCTCCCAATACTACGGCGACACGAGTGACTCAAATAACAAGCTCCTGCGTCATGCACGCAACGCTTTCCGCGCCCGCCCTTCTGGCGCGGATGCCACGGTGAACATCGGCCCTGTGAGCGAAACCGGCAATGGCGGAGACGGCGGTCTAGGGGACTACGACATTGTGGGAATGCTCTTTGCCCCCATGGAAATCCGCGCGGGAGGTGGAACGGCTGGAGGGATTGCCGGCGGCCACGATCTTTGGATGCGGGGGTCTATCGACACCGCGCTCTTCGTCCATGAGTTCGGGCACAACTACGGCTTAAACCACTCCAATTTCTGGCAGACCACGGACGGCTCCGTTATCGGCGTTGGCGGATCTATAGAGTATGGGGATGACTTTGACATCATGGGCAAGGGCAGAGCTCCTGAGGGCCACTTCAATGTGCAGGGCAAAGCGCGCCTGGACTGGCTGACCACCTCGCAGTGGAATGATGCCACGGTGAACGGATCGAACACCTACCGTATTTACCGGCTGGATGACCAGCTCACCACGGGCACGCCCCGGGGCGTGCGCATCACGCGCAGCGCCACTGCCGGGAGCGAGCAATATATCTGGGTCGGCTACCGCCCCGCCTTTGGCAAACTGCCCCTTTTCGCACGCGGTGCCTACCTGCAGTGGCAGCGCCCCGGCGAAATCCGGAGCGACCTGCTCGACACCACGCCCGCCACCAGCGGCGTGAAGACAGACGCCCCGCTCGCGCTCGGCCGCACCTTTGCCGATGCCACCACCAATGCTTTCATCACGCCGCTGGGTGTTGGTGGCACGGGTGCCGAAAGCTACCTTGATGTGCGTGTAAACTTCGGCCCCTTTCCCGGCAATACCGCCCCCATCGCGGGCATTATCAGCGGCCCCTCGACCCTCCCCGCGCGCACCACGGCGACCTACTCCGTCTCAGCCTCGGATGCCAATGGAGACACCCTGGCTTATTCCTGGAACATCGGGGATGGCAGCGTGGCCGACAACAGTCCCAGCATCTCCCAGACATGGATCGTCGGCGGGACCTACACCTTGGAGCTTACCGTCAGCGATATGAAGGGTGGCACGCACACCGTCACCAAAACCGTGACCGTCACCGATCCCCTGGACACCTGGACCACCGGCACGGTGGGCAGCAATGCCGGCCTTCAGGAACTACTTTATGGCAAAGGCCGCTTCATCACCTCCGACACCAGGGGCGACAACGTCTTCCTTTCCTGGGACGGTGATTCGTGGACCTCTGTGGGGGCGCTTCCAGACTTGGACCAGGTGCAGTTGGCCTACGGGGGTGGTGTCTTCGTGGCAGGCGGAACCAAAAGCAGTGACAGCACGAAGGCTCGCGTCTGCTGGTCCAACGACGGCCGCCGCTGGTATGTGGTCGATGATCTCCCCAATGTGCCTCCCGTGAAGGCTATCAGCTACGGCAACGGTCGCTTCGTGGCCTTGGGTGAGGACGGCAGTTTTTTGAGCTCCACGGATGGCAAAATCTGGTCGGGTGGCCTTGTGAATGATGCCCCGGATTTCCGCTTTCTCGTCTGGAGTGGATCCGGATGGGTGGCCCTGTCGGCCAATCCTGTTAGCGGGCCACAGATCGTCTGGACCTCCCCGGATGCTTCCGGCTGGACCAAACGCGGCCCCGTTGCAGGAGACAGCTTCATGGATGTTTACAAGCTGCGCTCCTTCGGCGGCATCTGCTATGCCCTGGGCTGGTATATGGGCGTCCGCTACTCCACGGACAGCGGCGTGACCTGGCAGGATCGCGACCTTCCTCCCGGCACCCGCTGGACGACGCTTGATCTGGCCCAGGCACCAGACGGCACCTTGATCGCCCCGGTTCGTGAAATGGATGTGAACGGCCAGCCGGGGGCGCTGCTGGTTTC
>JANOAS010000274.1:0-25209 GCA_031411255.1 bacterium | reverse complement strand
GGCACGGGGAGGGGAAATGGGCGAGGGGCTATGGGCGATTGGCGGGGGGCTAACGGGAGCGGCTGGCTCGGGCGTGGAGGCTGGGACCGGTATGGCGGGAGGGGAGGAAACAGGGGATGGGCTATCGGCGATAGGGGCTGGGCTGACGGGAATGGCTGGTTCGGGCATGGGGGCCGGGACCGGTAGGGCGGGAGGGGAGGAAATGGGCGATGGGCTATCGGCGATTGGCGATGGGCTGACGGGAATGGCTGGCTCGGGCGTGGGATGCGCGGGGGATGCGGGCGGGAGGGGCGGGGTGGAATCGGGGAGGGCGGGAGCAGCGGTGTTAGCCGCGCGGCCATCATTGTCGGCGGCGAGGACGGAGGCGGTGCGGGCGATGAGGGCCTGGCGCTGGGTGGGGGTGGAGGCGGCGGCTCCGTATTTGTACTGGTCGCAGGTGCGCAGGATGTCGAGAATGGGGGCGAGTCCCGGGAGCGGGGGCGGGACGGCGGCGTTGCGCCGGCCGGTGGTGCCGAGGAGTTCCTCCGTGGTGCGGAAATGGGCGAGGATGCCGCGGGTCCGGTGCAGGTAGGTCCGGATGGTGTCTGCCAGGGCGTCGGAGGTTTCCCGCGCGCTCAGGCCGGCAGCCAGGGTGTGGAGTTCGGTCAGACGGCGCTGGGCGGCGACTCCGGGGCTGAGGGGAACGTCGGGCGGGGTGTTGGCCTTTATCCGCTTCCGGAGCCAGCGGAGGTAAAAGAAGAGGAACAGGGCGAGGAGGATGCCGCCGAAAATGATCTGCGCGTACAGCACGGTGTGGTCCGGCACGGGTGCCGGAGGGGTGATGTCGCGGATTTCAGGAAAGGGAGGCATGGAGAAAAGAAAGGGGGCGGGCGCTCATCTGCCGCGCTTTTCGCGGCGCTTGAAGAAGCCGTGCAGGGCGGGCTGGTAGTCCTCTCCGGTCTGGACGGAGATTTTGTCGATGGAGCAGGTCTTGAAGGTGCGGTCGAGCGACTCCTGCCATTCCTGCCGGAGCTGGTGGTATTGGGCGCGGATGCGGGGGTTGGAGGTGTTGATGACGATTTCCTCGCCGGTCTCGGGGTCGGCGATGCGGAGACGGCCTGCGGAGGGCAGGGTGTTCTCGGCGGGGTCTGCGACCTGGAGGGCGACGATGTCGTGGCGGATAGCTGCGGTGCGGAGGTTTGCGGGCAGGCGGCCGTTGTCGAAATCCGAGATGAAGAGGATGAGCGAGCGGCGGGCGATGTGGTTGGTCAGGAAATCAAGGGCCTTGGTGGCATCCGACCGGAGCCGGCGGGGCTGGTGAGTGAGGATTTCCCGGATGAGGCGCAGGCTGTGCAGCCGGGACTTGGCGGGCGGGAGGTAAAGTTCGATTTCGTCGGAAAAAAGGAGGAGGCCGACTTTGTCCTGGTTGTAAATGGCACTGAAGGCGAACAGTGCGGCCACTCGCGCCGCCAGGTGGCGCTTGGCCTCGCTCTTGCTGCCGTAGTTCATGCTGGCGCTCACATCGACTGCCACGAAAACGGTCAGTTCGCGCTCTTCGACGTACTTCCGAATGAACGGCGTGCCCTGGCGGGCAGTCACGTTCCAGTCGATGGACCGCACCTCGTCGCCAGCTTGGTATTCCCGGAAATCATCAAAGTCGATGCCCTGCCCCTTGAAGACCGAGTGGTACTCCCCGCCCACGGTGGCGCGCACGATGCCACGAGTGATCAGCTCGATGCGGCGAACGTCGGCGAGGATGGAAGCGAGGTCTGGGGGAGGGGCGGACATTGCGGGTTTTTGGGGGAGTCGGGATGATTGCGGGTGCGGGGAGACGGGGGGCGGAAATTGCTAATTGTTGATTGTTGAATGCTAATTGTTCAGAGGTGCTGGCTGGGTGGATCCGCTTTGTTTGCTAGATCGGGTCTGCGGGATGCGGTGATGATTGAGGCGGAAAGGATTCTGAGAAGCTGTTCGGATTCGTCGATGAGCGAGGCTATTGAGGGGCCGGGAAGCATGCCAGTTTTAGCAATAAACCTGAGCCAACCCCGGGTTTCACGGGCTTCTTTGCAGGCGACACTGACTTTGTGGGCAAAGTCCTTGCGGCTTTCGGCAGAGCAGGCTTCATCGTAGTTGGGAGCCGGGGAGGTGGCGCACCTGACGAGTTGCTGCGCGACGTGACGGCCCAGCCGGGTGTCGGGCAGGGCGTCCACCACCTTTCCCGCCCGGGCGGCAAAATCCCACAATCGTTCGGACATGATTTCCGGGGTCATGAGCAATAATCGCGTTCGATTTACATTCAGGAATTAGCATTTAGCAATTAGCAATCAACATTTAGCAATTTCCAAACATCGTCTCCAAGCTTCCGCATCAAGGAACCGGCAGCTTCGAAAGAATCTGATCAATGATCGTCTCGCTCGTCACGCCTTCGGCTTCGGCTTCGTAGGTGAGGAGGATGCGGTGGCGGAGGATGTCGAAGGAGAGGTCCTTGATGTCCTGCGGGGTGACGAAGGCCCGGCCGCGGAGGAAGGCGAGGGCGCGGGAGGCGAGGGTGAGGTTGATGGTGCCGCGCGGGCTGGCGCCGCAGCGGATGAGGGGTTTCAGCGCGGGCAGGAGGGGCGCCGGGTTCCGGGTGAGGGAAATGATGTCGACGATGTAGTCCTTTATGCTGTCCTCGATGTGGATCTGGTTCACCAGCTGGCGGGCGGCGATGATCGTTTCTCCGTTGATGACGGCGGCGGTGTCGAGCTTGGGGGCGGAACTGCCCATGCGGTCGAGGATGAGGCGCTCTTCCTCGCGCGTCGGGTAATCGACGCGGACCTTGAGCAGGAAACGGTCAAGCTGGGCCTCGGGAAGCTGGTAGGTACCCTCCTGGTCGATGGGGTTCTGCGTGGCGAGCACGAGGAACGGGTCGGGCAGCTTGTAGGTGGTGTCGCCGAGGGTGACCTGGCGCTCCTGCATGGCCTCAAGCAGGGCGGCCTGCACCTTGGCGGGGGAGCGGTTGACTTCGTCGGCGAGGACGAGGTTTGAGAAAATCGGCCCGAGCTTGGGTTTAAACTCCCCATCTTTCTGGTTGTACATCAACGTGCCAAGAAGGTCGGCTGGGAGGAGGTCCGGGGTGAACTGGACGCGCTTGAAGCCGACGGAAATGGTGCCGGCGAGCGCCTTGACGGCGAGGGTTTTCGCCAGGCCGGGCACGCCCTCGAGGAGGATGTGGCCGTTGGTGAGCAGGCCGATCAGGAGCTTCTCCAGCAGGTCGTTCTGACCGACGACGACGCGGTGAAGCTCCTCGCGCACCTTGGGGACCCAGGCGCTTTGTTCGGCTATTTTTTGGGTGAGTTCAGTCGGGTTTTCGGGCATAGCAGGCGGGATGATACTGGCGAAGTGAAGGGTTCAAAGTTGAAAGTGCTCCCGAGGCCCCAAAATGAGCGAAAAGAAGTTTTTCGGTTCATTTTCAAGACCCCTTGATCATTCTGGCTCCGAGAGAGAATTCTGGCGGTACTAGGCGTGTTGTGGTATATAACGTCGCATGAGGAAGTATTTGCCTGTTTTTGTCGCGCTGCTGGGGCTGGCCGGAGTGGGCCGGGCCGGGTTAAAATTTGACAGTGAACTGGTCAAGGTGGACGCCGCGCCTGAAAAGGACACGGTGGAGGCGGTCTTTTCCTTTGAGGTGACCGGGACCGAGGCGATGGACCTGGGCGAGGTGGAAACGAGCTGCGGCTGTATGAAGGCGGATCCGGATAAAAAGACGTACGCTCCCGGCGAGAAGGGGAAGATCACAGCGGTGTTCAAGCTGGGGAGCTTCGAGGGCACGGTGAACAAGACGCTCTGGGTGAACTCCAACGACAAGGAAAAGCCCCGGCACGAGCTGACGCTGGAGGTGACGATCCCCAAGCTGGTGGAGATTTCCCCGGAGGTGTCGACTTGGAATGTGGGGGACGAGCCCACGGCGCGGGTGGTGAAGTTCAAGGTGCTGGGCGAGAGGACAATCCACGTGGTGGCGGCGGTCTGCTCACGGGAGAAGTTCACGGCGGAGATCAAGGAAATCAAGAAGGGCAAGGAGTACGACATCACCCTGAAGCCGGCGGACACGGTGGAGCCGACGCTGGGTGCGCTGCGGATCGAGACGGACTGCGAAATTCCGCGGTTTAAAAACCGGCTCTGTTTTTTCAACATCACGAGGAACCTGAAGCCGGTGCCTCCGGCGACGACCCCGGCTCCGGTGCCCGCTCCTGCGGCGAAGTAGGCTCTCTTCCAGATGCGCCGCCTCTTCCTCCAAATGTGCGTACTTCTGTGCCTGAGTGCAGGCGCAGGGACGGCGGCCTATTTTTTCCACCCGCGCGCCCCGGCGCTCTACCTGGTGGAGGAGTCTGCGGCGTCCGGGGAGGTGACGATCAAGCAGGCGCGCGAGTGGGAGGCAAAAGAGGGTGTCCTGTGGATCGACGCCCGGATGCGCAGCGAGTATGACAAGGCGCACATCCCCGGAGCGCTGCTGCTCAATGAAGTGGAGTGGAACCAGCAGGCCTTTGAGCTGATGGACACCCTGGGCAAGAACACCAAGCCGGTGGTCGTCTACTGCGATGCGCAAAAATGTGCGGCCAGCAAGGTGATCGCCGACAAACTGCGCGAACTGGGGGTGAACGACGTCAATATTTTGCGCGGCGGCTGGCCGGCGTGGAAGGCCAGCCAGGCTGGGAAACGCTGATTTTCAGTGGATTGGCGGGTAGGGATTTTTGAGGTTGAGCAGACGGACGGAAGGGTGTCACGTCGCGACCCTCTGCTTGGGAGCGGCTGCGTCGGTTGGTGTCGTGGAAATCCAGAAATTAGAATTCTGGTTGCTTTAGTATTTTATAGAATTTATGTTTTGGTTCAGATCGTGCGATATTTTTCAACAGTTCTAATGCTTTTTACCTTCGCGGGCCTTGCGTCCGCGCAGGAGGGGGAGCGGCGGGTCTGGCAGCCGGTGCAGGACTACTTCACGATCATTGCGCCGGAGGGGGAGGGCAGGCAGAAATTCACGGAGCGGGTGAATCCCTTCGTGTCGTACACGAGCATTGGGACGGATTTCGGGTTTCTCGGCCCGGCGGAGAAGGAGATCACCTGGTCGCCCGGGCAGGTGTGTGCGACGCTGCCGCCTGATCCCAAGGGATGGGCCGGCATGTGGCACAGTCTGGCACGGCTGGCGCGGCTGCCGGAGTATGGGCTTGATTTCATGGCACCCTACGGCCCTGAGGTGCAGCCGGGATTTCAGCCGAAAATCGTGGGGGTCCGGGTGCTGGCCTCCGGGCAGGGGACGCTCAAGCTGGAGGTGAAATCCACGACGCAGGAGGTGCTGTGGTCGGCTCCTTTCATGGTGAAGTCGAACAACTTCACCGAGCAGGGGGCGCAGCTGGCGGCTGGGACGCTGAGGACGGCGAAGCTGCTGAACTGGACGGCGGAGCCGGGTGCGGACCTCTGCGTGGATTCGATCGGGTTTGACGTCGCGCCGCCGCCGGTGGACTTCGACATGTACGTTTTTGCCGCCTGCTACGCGAAGTTTTCCCGCTGCTACTGTACGGCCACCGGGCTGGTCCGGGACCGGGCGCATCTGGAGGACGAGGCGTTCGACAGCGTGCCAGGCACGGGATTTTACTGCCTTGCGACGGCCGCAGCAGCCAGCCTGGAGGTGGTAAAGCCGGAGTACGCCCGGGCCACGCTGCGGCGGGCGGCGGAGGTGGTGGGGAAAATCCCCGCGCCGCTGGGCATGCTGCCGCACTTCGTCAGGCGGCTGCCGGAGGGCATTCGGGCGCACCCGGGCACGGAATTCAGTTCCGTGGACACGGCCATCTACTATCACTCCATGCTCACGGCTGCGCAGATGCTGGGGGAGACCGAGGTCTATGCACGGCTGCTGACGGCGGTGCGGGCGATTGATTTCAAGGCGCTGCGTCTGCCTACCGGGCACATCAGCCACGGCCTGAAGCCGGACGGGGTGACCATCCTGCAGAACGGATGGCGCGAATGGGGAGGGGAGACGGCACTGGTGCTCATGCTCCAGCGGATCGCGGTGGGGCGGACGGCTCCGGAGCTGATGGACCCGACGGGGAAGCCGTATCTGGGCACCGGCTTCATCGCGGAAATCCAGAGCCTGATTTACCCGCAGTTTGACCTGCCGCAGCCGGATGCGGTCACCCGTATCAACTGGCGCGCGGCCCGGCTGGCGCTCCTGGCCGAGCAGCGGGACTACTTTCCCCGCCTGCTGCCGGACAGCCGGGTGGCAAAGTTCGGGCTGTACGGGCTTTCCGCCGGGGAGGGCCTCTTTGGCGTTGGCTACAGCGTGCAGGGGACCCAGCTGCCGGACCAGCGGCTGGTGCATCCACATTATTTGATGATGTCCGCCTGTCTGGAGGATGACACGGGCAGGATCTACGGGCTCCTGAAGCAGACGGAATCCAATGGTTTTTTCCCCCCGTGGGGACTTCCGGAAAACATCGTGGCCGGCGGCTCCGAGCACCTGCCCATGATCAGTTCACTCAACGCCGGTTTCGAGGCCCTGGGTGCCTACCACCTGCTCATGAAAAGCCGCGCCCGCCCGGACGCCATCTACACCGCCGCCCAGGCCAGCCCCGAGCTGGCGGAAGGGGTGCGGGTGTTTTATCCGTGAGGGAGTTGGGTGCGGGATGTTTCTGCCACAAGGGCCAGGAACTGGTCCGGGGTTAGCACGGTCACCGGGCAGTCGGGGTAGCCCGAAGGGTCGCGCGTGACGATACAGTCGGCTCCAGCAGCTTCCGCAGCAGCTGCCTGCATGGCATCCTCAAGATCGCCAAAGCCCAGCTCCATCGCACTCAACGCTTCTGGCTGGCCGGTCGAAACGACCGTCATGACATCGAGGGCCTCTTTCAACGCCTCATGCGCTGCCGCGTGGCCCGCCTTTTTGCTGTAAACGTAGTAGGCATTCGACAGACTGTGCCATGCCAGAAAAACGGAGGCGCTGGCCGTGTCGCACGCATCCAATACTGCCTGACTTGAGGTGCAGTGCGGATGCCGGTGTTCAATGACGTCCAGCAGGATGTTTGTGTCGAGGAAGACGTGCATTGCAGCCATCATTCCCCGAAGCGCTGTTTCATTGCCTCCGCCCTTAACGATTCCCTGGTCTCACCCGGTTCCAGCCGCAGGCAGCCGGCCCATTTTCTTCCCCAGTCCCCCAGCTTCCGTTTGGGCTGAACCGTGGCCGCCACCACGGGTTCACTGGAGGTCGAGAACTGGATGATGACCTTGCCTTCAGAAATTCGAAAACCGACCAAGTGGTCCTCAGCCTTGAGGCCAAGGAGGTCGAGAGGAATGGATTTTTCGGTCATCGTTGGAAGTTTGGGAATCCGGAAAGTGTAGGCCGAACGGTGGAAATTGCAATCAGTTGGCCGGACCCAACCCGGACCAGGTTCAGCCCTGCCGTGGAAGTGCTTTCTTGCAGTCCACCAATTATTTCGCGCAGCGTGAGGCTTGGGGCGCGATTTATTTGGGACCGCCAGCCGGCAGCGCGGGGAGATCGGGCGGGGGAGGTGGCGGTGGCAGGGCGGGTGGGGCCGGCGGTGCGAGGCCTTCGTAGGCGGCGCGGACTGTTTCCAGTCCGTAGCGGCGCTCCAGCTGGCGGAGGGTGAAGTGGCCGCGGGCCATGTCCTGAAAATGCTTCATGAACAAGGTATTCAGGGTGGCTCCAGTGGCGGCGCCGATGACGGGGACGAGGGTGGCGGCGACTTTTTCCGTGACGATGACCTCGAACCGGCCGGCGATGACCTGGACAAGTCGGACGACCCAGTTTGCGCTCTCGGACCGCAGCCCCTCGCTGGCCAAGTGGCGGGCGGCTTCGTTAACGGACTGCTGGAGGGCGGCGCGAAGGGCGTAGTAGTTCCTGTTGTGCCCGCTGCGGTCGGGGCCGCCCATGGAGAAAACCTCCAGACAGGAGAGGCGCGCCTCGGGATCGGAGAGGTCCTCCCCGTGCTCTTGGGCGATCTCCGCCACGCTGCGCAGCATGAGCAGCGTGGTGGCGGGCAGCTCGATGGCGAGCGCCGGCAGGCTGAAGGCACCGCCCACGGCCCCGGTGACGCCCACGGCGACCTTGTAGGAAAAATCACTGTCCAGCAGCCACTTTCGCTTCTCCAGTCCGGTGGCCGCCACGCGCAGGGCCTTCGTGAGGGCCTTGGCCGTGGCCGCAGAGATGGCACCCTCGACGCCCCGGGGCAGCATCTTCATGGCCTGCTCGATGGGCTGGCCCAGCTTGCGCACGAGCTTTACGGCGAAGCTTTCGGACTCCAAGCGGCGGCGCGCCTCCGCGAGCAGGCGCGCGTCTTCGGGTGTCATGAGCATGGGGCCGCCTACTTGTCGGCCTCCAGCTCTTCCTTTTTCTCCAGGCCGAGCTTTTTCAGCTTGGGCCAGATGATGGCGCGGCAGTAGCGGGCGTTTCCGGTTCCGGCGGTGAAGTGGTTTTCGAAGTAGTTCTGGTGGTATTCCTCGGCCTTGTAGAACTCACCGGCGGCGGTGATTTCCGTCACGATGGGGTCCTTGTAGTCCTTGGCGTGGGCGGCCTTGGACGCTTCGGCTGTTTTTTTCTGGGCGTCGTTAAAGTAAAAGATGCCTGAGCGGTACTGGGTGCCGGAGTCCGGGCCCTGGCGGTTGAGCGTGGTGGGGTCGTGCATGTGCCAGAAGACCTCCAGCACCTTGTCCAAGGTGACGACATTCGCGTCGAACTCGACCAGGAGGCACTCGGCATGTCCGGTGTCTCCGCCGCAAATGTCCTCGTAGGTGGGGTTTTTGGTTTTTCCGCCCGTGTAGCCGGCGACGGCGGATTCGATGCCCTTGATGCGCTCGAGCACAGCCTCGCCGCACCAGAAGCAGCCGGAGGCCAGGATGATTTTTTCCATTTTCTTTTCCTTGGGTTCAGCCTTGGCGGGAGCCGCAGCGGGTTTGGTTTCGGCAGCGGAGGCGCTGAAAATGACGCCCAGGAGGGCGGTGAGGAGGAGGGTAATAAGTGGCGTTTTCATGGTCGTGCTGGTAAGAGTGCCGTGCGGTTACTTTATTCCCGCCCAGACCGAAGTCAACGCCATGCCCCGCCCGCGCCCCAGCCGCTCCGCCGCCACCAGCACCGCCACAGACGAGGCGCTGCGGGAAGTCAAGGCCATCTACACGGACTTGGCAGCCAGACCCATCGAGCGCGCCTGCACGTTGCGGACGGAGTGCTGCCACTTCCGCCTGACGGGGAAAACCCCGCACCTGACCCGCGGCGAGGCGCTCTATGCGGCCAAGGGCGTGCGCGCCAGCGGGCGAAAAGCACTCCCGGACCGTGCCGATGGCGCCTGCCCGATGCTCGGTCCGCTGGGCCGCTGTCAGATGTACGATCACCGCCCCTTTGGCTGCCGGACGCATTTTTGCGGTCCTGCTGGCGGGCCATACCCCAGAAAAGAAGTGCAGGATCTCATTCAACGTCTGGAAGCAGTGGATGAAAAGCTGGGCGGCGACGGCGCGATGCCCTTTAGCCAGGCGATCCGGGCGGTGATGGGGTAGGCCGGATTTTCCAGGCCGGGTCCGGTGACGCAAACGAGTTGACCTTCAGGAAGACGCAGGTTAGTTTCGAGCTGCAATGGACGTGACCATCAATCTGGATGACCCAGCCGCAGGCCGAGTGATTGGCCGGCGTGGCGGCTCTTCGGAGAGTTCCTTCGCGGTGGCCATGAAGCTGCAGCGGCTGCACAACCGGCTGGCGAAAAGCGCGAACCTCCCGCGCATTCCCAAGGGCGTGTGGAGATTCGAGACCCACGAAGCTGCCGACGAATGGATGATGAAAGTATGGACGAGAACTCTGGATCAGCCTGCTGTGGCGGATGAAGGCAAAAACGCACCGTGACAAGGACGCAGCCGACCTCCATTTTCTCCGCCGTCTGCTCACCTCGCGGGGCATCCCGATTCCGGAGTAGAAGAAACAGGGCATTGGCATCGTCGTCACGGTGGGGCTGTATTTTCTGACCATGTGGCTGCTGAAGGTGTGTGGTGTGAAGATTTGACCGGAGGGGCGGGGTGGGCATGGTGCGGGGCATGACCCTTGCCGACCAGCTCAGACGCCGCCGTGACATCATCGCCGACCACGCGTGGCGTGACCGGGATGCCGCAGGGCACCTGGACGCGCTGAAGGAGGTGTCGGTCGCCATCGAGACCTCCGCTGCTGCGCTCCCGCGACCCGTGGAGCAGCGGCTCTCCCATTTTCTGAAACAATGCAGCTATGACAAAGCCCTGGCGTTTCTGGAGGAAACCGGGCAATGATGCGCCTCTGAATTTCCTCCCCGACCTCCTCCCATGAGCCCCACTGCCATCATCCTCGACGGTCTCGTCATCGCGGCCTACTTTGCGATCATCATCTTCATTGGCCTGAAGATGAGCACCAAGGAAAAGAGCCTGGAGGGTTACGCCCTCGGCGGGCGGAACATCCCGTGGTGGGCCATCCTCGCGTCCATCTTGGCGGCGGAGATCAGCGCCGCCACCTTCCTCGGCGCGCCAAATGAGGGCTACACGCTGCGGAATTTCACCTACATCCAGCTCGGCATCGGCACCATCCTGGCGCGCATTTTTGTCGGCATGGTCTTCATCAAGCCCTACTACGACTACAAGGTCATCTCCGTCTACGAGTACCTGGAGGTGCGGTTCGGAAAAGGGACGCGGCGGGTGGCCAGCTTCGTCTTTCTCCTCAGCCGGGCGCTGGCCAGCGGGACCAGGCTTTACGTGGCGGGCATCCTTCTGGTCATTGGCTTCCAGATGGCGCTCGGGCACGAACCCACCTGGCAGGTGAAGCTGGCGATGTACGTTGGGGCGCTGGTTTTCATTGTCGTCGCGACATCCATCTACACCGCAGCGGGCGGGGTGAAGGCGGTGGTCTGGACGGATGTCATTCAGGCCACCATTCTTATCATTTCCGTGGGCTGCGCGCTGTGGGTGCTCTTCGGGCGCATTCCCGGTGGCTGGGAGGGGGCGAAGGTGCATCTGACCGGGGAAAATGACCTGAAGGTTTTTGACTGGGGGCTGCTGCCGGCGGGCCACACGGTCTGGGAAAATGTGAAGCACGTCCTGGCCAATGAATACACCCTGTGGGCGGCGTTTCTCGGCTCTACCTTCACCACCATGGCCACGCATGGCACGGACCAGGACATGGTCCAGCGCATGCTGACGGCCAAGGACCACAAATCCGGGCGCCTCGCCGTCATCGTTTCCGGCCTGGCGGACATTCCCATTGTCGGCTGCTTCCTGCTCACCGGCATTCTGGTTTTTGTCTTTTACAAAATCACGCCCCACGCGGCTGACTTTCCGTCCAACACGCCGGAGATCTGGCCGTATTTCATCATGCACGAGCTGCCGCCCCTGGTGCGCGGGCTCCTGATCGCCGGCCTGCTGGCCACGGCCATGGGCTCGCTCTCCACGGCGCTCAACGCTCTGGCGACCACTTTTTGCCGGGACTGGTACCAAGGCGTCTTCCGCCCGAAGGCGAGCGAGGAGCAGCTCCTGCGCGCGGTGAAATGGAGCACCATTTTCTTTGCCGTCCTCCTCATCATCATCGGCTCCCTCACAGCTGCCGTGGTCATTCACAATCAGGGTCAGCCCGCCGAGCACAAAATCCGCATCCTGCCCATCGTCCTCGGCAGCTTTGGCTACACTTACGGCTCCCTGCTGGGGGTTTTCCTGGCTGGGATGCTGACGCGGCGGCGGGGAAATGATACGGGCAACGTGATTGCGATGGCGGCGGGTTTCATCGTCGTCGCTTTCCTGAGCCGCCTTTTCCCAGTGCCGCACTCGCTGGAATACTGGATCCCGGAGATCGAGTTCCCGTGGCGCATCATGTTTGGCACCATCGTCACGGCGGCGGTGGCCCTTTGTTTTCCGACCAGCGATGCCACCCTGGCCGGCATCGAAAAACACCTCCGCGAGGCAAAACCGCTCGGAGGGCGGGAGTAATCCAGACGGAACCCCGCCGGCCGGTCCTGGCTTTCATCAGGCGAATTTTTCGCTCCACGTCGCTCAATCTGCGCGAGAGTCCGGCGCGGTTCTTGCGATTCTAGTTTTTTTGGTGTATTCTCCGCGCCCCGCTTTCGATTATATTCTCATGCAATCCTTTCTCGACATCCTTCGCAACATCGGCGTGATTTTCGTGGCACTCATGGTGCTGAACGTGATCATCATCGTCCACGAGTACGGCCATTTCATCGCCGCACGGTGGCGGGGGCTCAAGGTGGAGAAATTCCAGATCTGGTTCGGCAAGCCGATCTGGAAAAGGACCTACAATGGCGTGCAGTACGGCCTGGGGTGCATTCCGGCTGGTGGATTCGTCCAGCTTCCGCAAATGGTGACGATGGATGCCATTGAGGGGGACTGTCCGGAGGGGGAAACACGCGAGGAACTGCCCCCCATCTCGCCTCTCGACAAGATCATCGTCGCTTTCGCCGGTCCGCTCTTCAGCTTTCTGCTCGCTGTTGTCTGTGCCTTTGCCGTTTACTGGGCGGGCCGTCCGGTGCAAGCTCAGCTGAATGCCCCGGTGATCGGAATGCTTGACAAGACCATGCCCGCCTTCAAAGCCGGTCTGAAGCCGGGTGACCGCGTGATCTCCATCGACGGCAAACCAACCACGTCGTTTATCGGTCCCGTTGACAGCATCATCTGGGCGGTGGTTTCAAGTGAGGAGCCTACGCTGCAATTCCTCATCGAACGGGATGGCAAACAGATGACGATTCCCGTGCCCGCCAAGACGGGAGCAGAGCGCCAGGCGGAACTGGATGTGGAGCGCGCGGCGAAGGGCCAGAACAAGTGGTATCACAAGATCAAGTTTGCGATTTTTGACCGCCCTCAGACCCGCAAGGTGGGAATCGGGCCGACCAGTCAGCCCATTGTGGGCGACATGATCAAGAATAGTCCCATTGAGCTGGCAGGGCTGAAGCTGGGTGATGTCGTCACCCACGTTGATGGCGTCCCGGTGCCGACTGCCGGGCACATCGAACGATGGCTGGAGGAGCACAAGGACGCCCCCGTCCCGCTCACGGTGAATCGCGACGGAAAGACCCTCAGCTTTACGGTCACTCCGCGCAAGCCCGACCGTCCTGCTGATGTAAAAGAGTCGATCCTCGGTGTGGCTTGGGGGAACCCCGATCCGCGCATGGACATCACCTTTGAGCACCCCAGCCCATGGACGTCCATTAGCGATGGTGCTCGCTCCATCGCCAAAACGCTGGGGGCGATTGTCGGCAAGAGTGAACTCGGGGTTTCCCAACTTGGTGGTCCCATCGCCATCGTCCGCACTTACCACAGCTTTTTCGACAATCCGTATCCTGTGCATTTGATCCTGTGGTTCTCGGTCATCTTTAATGTGAACCTGGCCATGTTGAACATGCTGCCGTTTCCCGTTCTTGACGGCGGCCATATTACGATGGCAATCATTGAGTGGCTGCGGAAAAAGCCGATGAGTGTGAAAGTGCTCGAAGTGGTCCAGGGCGGATGCGTCCTTCTGGTGCTCTTTTTCTTCGTCTTCGTCACTCTGAAGGATACGGGCGACTTGATCAAGAAGGGCGAGCATGAGGACATCGAGTTCGACGCGCCAAAGGACGTCGCGGCGGCGAAGGCGAATTAAGACGGACAAGTGTCTGCTTGTGCTTGGCGGCAGCGCGCACCATGGGCAGTCATGCACAGACCGGTCGCGATGCCGCCGATGTTGAGGTTCTTGAGGCCGAGAGAGTTTTAAGCCTCGCTCCGTCTCCCCAGCGCGGCCACGCGTCGGCTGTGACGGCCGACCACAGCCAGCTTCCCCAAATCAACACTTACGGGAGTCTTCCGGAGTTTTACCTCGACCAGCCGTTTACCTGCCGCAGGTGCGGCAAACGAGAAATTTGGAAGGCTGGAGACCAAAAGTGGTATTACGAGGAGGCCAAGGGACACATTGAGGCCAGGGCCGTCGAGTGCCACGAGTGTCGCGCTGAGAAGAAGCGTGGTGCGCGGTGACGCCCGCCCCCGGCCTCCGCTCACTTCTTTTTCCGCCGGAACGGGTAGAGGAACTGCTGCCAGTAGCCGTGCGGGACGGGATGTCCGCCGATGCCGTAGCCGGTGGGCCAGCGATCCTTGGGCCAGTGCAGAGTGCCGAAAATTCTGTCGAGGATGGGGAAGTGGATGGCGAAGTTCACATCAATGGCCTCCTTTTCCACGCCGTGGTGCCAGTGGTGGAAGCGCGGGGTGACGACGAGACGGCCGAGCCACTCAAGGTTCCAGCCCACATTGGCATGGATGAAGGTGGAGTAGACGTAAACGGTGAGCATGTAGGCCTGGAGGGCGCTCTGGCTGTAGCCCATGGTGAACATGGGGATGGCCGTCATGCCGCGCAGGCAGACGATCTCGACGAAATGCATGCGGGCGCTGGCCATCCAGTCCATGCTCTGCGCGGAGTGGTGCACGGCGTGGAATCTCCAGAGGGCGGGGAACCGGTGAAAGGCGCGGTGAACCCAGTACTGGACGAGGTCGGTGAGGAACATGATCTCGATGAACTGGAGCCACCACGGCTGCCCGCCCACGGCGGCGCGAAAGGCGGTCCACTGGGTGCCGGCGACGATGATTCGCCACGGGCCGAAGGAGAGAAAGGTGAGCGCCTGCACAAGCAGAGAGCTGACGAGGTAGTAGAAGAGATCCTCCCGCCAGTCCGTCCGGAAGAGGCCCTGCCCGGGGACACGGGGAAAGAGGCGCTCCAGTGGAATGAAGAGGAAGCCGGTGAAGAGGACGTTCAGCACGAACCAGTCGAGCCCGAAGAACACGGCGCTGGTGGTGGAGGCGCCGGGTTCGGCGGCTCCGGAAGCGCCGATGATGCCGGCGATGAGCGTGGCACCGATGGCGGTGAAACCGAGGACGCGGTTGGGCCGGAGGATGAGGTTGAGCAGCGCCAGCAGGAAGGCCACGAGGAGGAGCCCCTGCACGGCGGGGCGGAACCAGGCGGTGGCGTAGATGGCGCGGAGTTCCGGCATGGTGAAGAGGGCCGGGTATTTCTGGCAGACGACGAGGAAGAGACCGGCGAGGGAAAAGACGAGGGCCGCCGTGCCGCTGAGCCAGCCGGTGCCGAAGCGGCGCGCGTCGGGGGTGGACTCCAGTTCAGCGCGGATTTTTTGGCGGAGGGGATCGATGGGTGTGGGCATGGAGTGAGAGAGGTCGGCTGGGAGGCTGGAATGGAAGAAAACGCTAATTTGGAAGCAAAATCCATTCCAGCAAGCAGGCAGTGGACTGCGCCGGGACTGGCTGGTTGCCTGGCGCGTGAACGTGCGCGACGCTGGCGGCTGACTGATGATGCGCCAGCTTTGGGACTACTTTTTCGGCCCGTGCACGCCCGGCTCCACCGGGTGGCGGCGGGCGCATGGGGCGGTGCTCATCGTGCTCTGCGGTGTGCTGGCGGCGGTGTACTTCACCGGATCCCTGGAGGCGGCCCGCCAGATGAACAAGGACCCGGCGAAGCACGACCAGCGGCGGTTCATCGGCCAGGCGCGCATGCTGCGCTGGCATCCGGTGGACTACGTGACGCCCCGCCAGTGGATGCCCGGCTATCCCGCGCTGTTGGCCCCGTTCCGGGTGGATGAGGAGGACATGCCCGCTTTTCTCCGCCGCATGCAGCCGTGGAGTGTGGGCTTTTCCCTGCTGGCTCTGGCCGGGCTGGCCGGCGTACTGCGGCGGCATCTGCCGTGGGCGGAGTCCGTGCTCCTGACGCTCCTGGCGGCGTGGACGCTCTTTATTTTCCGGGGTGGCCATCTCCAGCCGGAGCTGATCTTTTTCGTCCTCTTTCTCGCCAGCCTGCTGCTCATGCTGGAGCTGCTCCGGCGCCCGTCCTGGCGGCTGGCGGCATGGACGGGAGCGGCCTTCGCCGCAGCGCAGTATTTCAAGGCGGCGATGCTCCCCGCCCTCGGCCTGCTTGGCGCGTGCTGGGCGGTGAAATGCGGCGTCCAGTGGCTCCGGGAGCGCCGCACGCCGGGCTGGCCGCAGCGTTTGTCCCGGCTGGCGGGCATCGGGCTGGTGGTGCCTGCGGTGCTTCTCTTTTACCTGCTGCCGTACCTTCTCGCGTCAAAGCGGACGTTCGGCTCCTTCTTTTTCAACGCCCACACGGCCTATCACATGTGGTGTGACACACCCGAGGAGTCCGACGCGTTGAATTTCCTGGAGGCCGACCGCCTGCCGGTGAATCTGCAGCCCTACGCCCTGGCCCCGCACTATGCGGAGGCCGCGAGACTCGGCGACGACCCGCACCGCTACGATGCCCTGATCGAAAAATGGCGCCACACCGGCCTCCCGTCCGCCTCGCGAGCGCTGAACGAGCACACCAGGAAGCAGCTCTGGGCGCGGGTGCGCAGCGGATTTCTGCAAAAGTGCGGCCGTCTCTGGCGCGACTACGCTCCGCTCCTCCTGAGCATGGCCGTGGCCGCCGGGCTGGCTCTGCTGCTCGCCTTTGCACGGCCTCGTGCGGCCTGGCAGCTGGGGAAAACCCATGCGCTGGGTCTGCTGGCCGGC
Source organism: bacterium (assembly GCA_031411255.1). GTDB lineage: Bacteria > Verrucomicrobiota > Verrucomicrobiia > Verrucomicrobiales > V1-33 > JANOAS01. Next base: position 8,700 of record JANOAS010000274.1, on the reverse strand, counting down.
GCGGGATTCATCGGCGGGTATCTGCTCAGCTACAGCTGGTACGCCGCACTCGGCATGGGCCCGCGCCTCTTCCTCAACCTCGCCCTGCCCCTCCTCGTCCTGCCCGCCCTGGCCGCCTGGCGTCTGGCGGAGGGAGCAGAGATCCCGCTCGGCCCGCTGCGGCTCTCCGTGCGAAAATTGATCAACCTCGCCCTCGCCATCACGCTCGTCCTAGCCGTGCGCCAAGTCTGGACAACAGACCTGCACCGCGTAGTGGGCGGGCAGTGAGTCCAAAGTCAGCGGCGTCTGCACGATTTTCCCCGCCAATTTCTCTCCTTGATTCGCGTCATTCGCGTCCATTCGCGGTTGACTTGCAGCCCCCAGCCCGCGCCCTCGACCTTCAGTGCATCGCGCCTTCGTTGATCCAGCGGGCGGCGTCCTTGGCGAAGTAGGTGAGGATGATGTCCGCTCCAGCGCGGCGGATGGCGGTGAGGGTTTCCAGGACGATCTTTTTTTCATCCAGCCACCCGGCAGCGGCGGCGGATTTGATCATGAGATACTCCCCGCTCACCTGGTAGGCGGCGATGGGCAGGGCCGTCGCCTCGCGCAGGCGGTGGATGATGTCCAGGTAGGCTCCGGCGGGTTTCACCATGAGCATGTCCGCGCCCTCCGCCTCGTCCAGTGCGGCTTCGCGCAGGGCTTCGCGGGCGTTTGCCGGGTCCATCTGGTAGGTTTTTTTGTCGCCGTGCTTCGGCGCGGAGTCGAGCGCTCCGCGGAAGGGGCCGTAGAAGGCGGAGGCGTACTTCGCTGTGTAGGAAAGGATGGAGACCTCGGAGAAGCCCTCGTCATCCAGCGCCTCGCGCAGGGCGGCCACGCGGCCGTCCATCATGTCGCTGGGGGAGACGATGTCCGCGCCGGCCCGCGCATGGCAGAGCGCCTGGTCACAGAGGGCGACGATGGTCGGGTCGTTCAGGATGCGCCCGTCCTCGGAGACCAGGCCGTCGTGGCCGTCGGAGTTGTAGGGATCCAGCGCCACGTCCGTGATGAGCACGATGTCCGGGAACTGTTTTTTGATGGCGGCAATCGCCTTCGGGATGAGCCCCTTCGGGTTCCACGCCTCGGCAGCATCGGGTGTTTTCAGGCTGGCGTCGATGGCGGGGAACAGGACCACGGCGCGCACCCCGGCCTCCCAGGCTTCCCCGATTTCCCGCAGCAGTCCGGGCAGGCTCCAGCGTGTGCACCCGGGCATGGAGGCGATGGCCTCATCCGCCGTGCCGGCGTGGAGGAAGAGCGGGTAAATGAAGTGCTGCGGGGCCAGCGAGGTCTCGCGCACCAGGCCGCGGATGGCGGCGTTCTTGCGGTTGCGCCGGGGCCGGTCGGTCAGGGAAAAAAGGACTTCGGACATGATGTTGCTTACTCCGGGCGCGGCGGGAGTTCAAGCGCCCCCCGCGAAGTCCCGCCCCTCACGGCAGCTTCAGTCCGAGGTCTCGGGCAAAAACCGGCTCGCCCTGCATTTTTTCGCCATCCAGGGCGTCGTTAAAGTGCCACCACTCCGTGTCCAGAAAGGTGAAGCCCGCGTGTTTCATCGCCCGCTGGAGGAGAAGGAGCCGCTCCTTGATTATGGGATTTCCGCCCGTGTAGGTGAAATAGGCGCGCGAGGAAAAGTCGTCAAAATACGTCGGCATCTCCAGCTCCCGGCCCTCCAGATCCACCAGCGTCACGTCCACCGCCCGTCCGTAGCAGTGCTTTGACCATCCGGCGCTCGGATTTGAAACATAGAGGCCTGTGCTGCTGGCCTTCCAGAGCTTCAGGTGCGCCTCCGGCGGCCGCCAGGCGTCCCACACCCGCAGGCCGCAGCCGCGCGCGCGCAGGTATTTTTGCGCCTTCGCCAGCTTCTCCGCCGTCCGCCGCAGCACCAGGCAGGGCAGGGTGGGCGGGTAAAGGCGCTGGCCGGTCACGTTCTGCGCCGTCGCGTACCGGGCGTCCACCAGGATGCTCGGGTCCACCTCCGCCACGCTCACGAGGTCAAAGGCCGCCGCCCGCTGCTTCAGTCCGCCCGCATCTGCACGATCCGCCCGCCTGATTTCCAGCTGGGAACACGCCGCCAGCCCCGCCGCCAGAGCCAGGGGCACTGCCCAGCTCGCCGCAGGTTTGTTCTTCATTTCCCGATTTTTCACTTGGAAAAACATTATACTTCGCTTAATATTTATGGAATTTACAATGTTCGCGACAATACTCCAACAAAACCCGGCTCTGCAACTGACGCTGGCCATTTTTTCTTTCGTGCTCGGCTCCTGCGTCGGGTCCTTCCTGAATGTGGTCATCTACCGGCTGCCGAACCGGATGTCCGTGTCCAACCCGAAGCGGTCCTTCTGCCCTTCGTGCAAATACCAGATCCCCTACTGGCACAACATCCCCATCTTCAGCTGGCTCTTCCTGCGCGGGCGGTGTGCGAACTGCGGCAGCGGCATCTCGCCCCGCTACTTCTTCGTCGAGGTGCTCACCGGCTTCCTCTTTCTCATCACCTTTCTCTGGTTTCGCGACACCCCGTGGGTCGTCATGCCCTACTGGATCTTCCTGAGCATTGCCCTCTCCGCGACGTACATCGACTTCGACCACTACGAGATCCCCGACCAGCTCAGCCTTGGCGGGACGGCGGCGGGACTCGTGTGCAGCGTTGTTTTTCCGTGGCTGCTGGTGCCGAATGAAGGCCGCCTGGTGAACCTCATGTGGTCCGGCGTGGGCGCCCTGAGCGGTGCCGCCATTGTCTGGGTCATCGTTGAGTTGGGGAAAATCTTCTTCGGCCGTCTGAAGCTGGAGTTCGCCGAGTCCACCGATTTCAAAATTTCCCAGGCCGACGAGGAGAGCGAGCCCATCCTCGACGTGGGTGGGAAACAGTACGGCTGGTTTGATTTCATCTTCAGCCGCGAGAGTGACAAGCTGAAGATCACCTGCCAGGCTCTGGACCTCGGCACCACCACTCATGGCCCGGGCGAACTGGTCTTGAAGGTTAATTCCCTTCAGTTCACCCCCGCCGGCGGCGGCGAGGTCGTGAAACACGACACCCTGGAAAACGTGCCCCTCATCGCCGGGAAAACGACCAAACTCATCGTTCCGCGCGAAGCAATGGGCCTCGGCGACGTGAAATTCATGGCCGCCGTGGGCGCCTTCCTCGGCTGGAAGGGTGTGCTCTTCACGCTGCTCGCAGGCTCCGTGGCCGGGGCCGCCGTGGCGATGATCCTCATTCTTTTCCGCAAACGCGAATGGGCCGGCCGCATCCCCTTCGGCCCCTACCTCGCCCTCGGCGCGGCGGTCTTCATGTTCGTCGGCGGGGATGTCATCCGGTGGTACTGGACGCTTTCATTTCCAGTGCAGTGAGGGCGGCTGTGTCTGGCCGCAAGAGCCCGGGTGGCAGTCTCGTTCCTCATTGCAGGTCTGGCGCACAGGGGTGAAGTTGAGCCCCATGCAACAGGAGGACCACAGATGACCGCTTTCCCCGGCATTTCCCATCCGCTGCGCCGGAGGTCCTGGCGGACGATTGCCCTTTTGGCGCCCTGCCTGGCGGCGGGGTTCGTGTGGTTCTGGATTGCCGGGCGGCCGCTCGTTTTCATTGGAAAATGGTCCCGCGAGTTCCGCAACGTCACGACGCTTGAGGACGCCCGCAGGCTCGAAAAAGGCGGCAGGGTTTGGGTAAAAGCCTTCTCCAACGGCGAGTGGCTGCTGGCGACGTGCGAGCACTCGTGCTGCTCCGGGGCCGGGTTCGATGCGACGGTCATCCGCGACAGCACCGGTGCGATCCTTGTCGACCGAACCCACACCTCCTGTGGCGTTCAGGGCATGATTCTTGAATTGGAGGCGGTGCCAGGCGATTCGCTGAGCGCCTTCTACGCCGGAGCCGGGCATCTGAGGCTGGAGCGGGAGTGAGGCCAAGGTCGGCAGTTGTTTTGTCCGTTTGAAGGCCCCTGCGGAACGGGCTCTTGGCAAGGCAGGCATGATGATGTATAAATTTGCATGTCGATCCAACAACTGCTCATCGCGGAAGTCTCCCAGCAGCCCGAGCCGCTGCTGAGAGAGGTCTGGCACTACCTCAATTTTCTCAAATCGAAATCCAGAGATGAGTCGGAGTCCGCCTTCCCGGTGCGCCCCGGTTTTGGCTCCGTGCCAGGCATCCAGCTGGCGGAAGACTTTGATGCTCCTCTGGAGGATTTTGCCGATTACCGCTCATGAAAGCGCTTCTGGATGCCCACGCTTTGCTCTGGTTTCTCGGGGGCAGCGACCGGCTCAGTGCCGGGGCGCTCTCATGCATCCAGGACACGCGGAACACCCTCTTCGTGAGCCCTGCGACCCTGTGGGAGATCGGGATCAAGGACGCCCTGGGCAAGCTGACCCTGCCCGAGCCCTTTGAGCAGCTCTTTCCGGCCCGCCTTGATGCCTCAGCCATCCTGCCTCTGCCGATTCTTATTCCTCACCTTCACGAGCATCGAAGGCTGCCGTTTCATCACCACGATCCCTTCGACCGCATGGTAATCGCCCAAGCACTTGCGGAGGATCTAGCCGTCATTTCCTGTGACGCGCAGTTTCCGGCATATGGCGTGAAGCTGTTGTGGTGAATGGCGCGACTGGCCGGGAATGATCTGATGGCTGCACCATCCATCACTTCTTCGGAGCAGGCTTCACGGCCTCCGGCTTTGCTGTGGCGGGTTTTGGCTGGAGTGGTTTGGTTGGGGTGTCGTTGCGCTCGATGGAGTCTATGATGGCGTTCCAAGCCTTGGTTGCTTCGCCCTCGGTGAGGGCTGCGGGAGCTGTCCAGGAGAGGAAGATGCAGTTGGACTCGATCATGGTCGCCACGTAGCCGGTGAAGAGCAACCGGCGCGGGTTTCCGTTTTCCCCCTTCGCGGCGAGGATGCTGGCAATGGCAGGGAAGCCGCCTGCATCGTGTTTTCTCGATGAAACGACGTCGAAGCCGGCCGCCTTCGCCTCCTTTTTGAAGGTGTCCTCGTGGGAGAATTTCTTCTCCGTTTTCGAGTAGCCGACGTCGAGCGAAAGCTTGCCGTAGAGGTAGCCATTTTTGCCCGGCAGACTGCCGGTGGAGGTGGCGGTCTTGATGTCGGCGGGGAGCATCCAGTAGCTGTAGGTTTGCTCCACCTTCAGGTCCCTGGCCCGGAGGTAGGCCTTGGGCACCTGGAGCTTCAGGGGCAGGTGCTCCAGCTGGCCGCCGAAAAATTCGTCCACAGCGACGGATTTCAGCTCGACGTCCGCCGCCGGGAGAAGGGAGGCAGTGCAGGCAAATACGGCGAGGAGCGTAAATCTTTTGGGCAACTTGACCATGGCCGAGTGTCCCACGGCCGGGCGGCTGGGGCAATGCGAAATTAGCCAGCTTGTTTCACCCCGGTGCGCCGCAGGCAGGCGGGCGCGGCGGCGAGGGCGAAAAGGAGGAATGTCGCGGGCTCGGGCACTGGGGAGAAGGTGACGATGAGCCGGGGGGCGGCACCCGTGCCAAGCTCTTCGGTTGAGGAAAAGCGGCGGGCCGTTCCGCTGAGCCCCTCGGCGGAACTGGCGAGCATCCAGCCGTGGTTGGTGGCGGGGGAATTCAGCCAGCCTTGAACATCAGAAACCAAGGCTGGGGTGGAGGCGATGGTGTAGAGCGCATTTCCGGTGTCGATGACGGATCCGGTGGCACTGGCGGCGGCGGAGAATTCCACTCCGGCCTGGCCGCCGGGCGTGCTCCAGACGAGGCTCTGGTAGGCTTGGCTGTTCCACGTGCTCTCTCCCGGCGCGGCTGGTGAACCGGTGGCCACGGAGGAGCCGCCGCCGCCTTCCGTCCATGGTTTCAGCCAGCGGTGAAGCTCGTAGGCGGACGGGACATTCCGGTTTGACTGGCGGATGATGCCGATCTCAAAAACAGCCGAGGTGATGCGGTTCCCGGCCGGGATGGCGGCCCTGACGTTGAAGAGAAGGAGTGAGCGGGCCGACTGACCGCCGAAGGCATTCGTCCCGGCGATGAGGTTGCCGTTGCCAAAATTGTTCTCGGAATTTTCAGAGAAGATGGCCGTGTCTGCTGTGGCGGGGATCGTCACGGTGGCGGCCGGGGCGGTCCCCGGCGGCAGAAGGGCGAGGAGCCATACGGCCGGGGCGGCGGCTGCCAGGACACCCGCGGCTGGGCATGGGTTAAAAGGCCGTGTGCGGTGAGAGAAATGGAAGTGCGGTTTCATGGCTCGTGAAAATGTGGTGTGCCGGGCCTGCGGGAGGCTCCACTTATTCGGATACACCGGCCAGCCGATCCGGCGAGTGGATCGAGGCAAACATTTCGCCACACCACGGGCATTTCGTTGCGACGGAATGGACAGCCAGGTGTGCCGCAGCCTGGCTTGATCTGCCTGCTGCACTTTCGAACGCCGGGGGCCCACGCTGTTCCCGGCGTTTTTTCTTTCACCCCAGGCTCACGCCGCGTCCCGCAGGGCGGAGGCGATGGGCAGGCGGGCGGCGCGGATGGCGGGAAAGAGGCCGCCGATGAGGCCGAGGACGGCGGCTCCGACGACGGCGGTGAGGATGAGGGGAACGGTGACGGAAAAGGCGAAGGTGACCTGGCTGAAGGTCTGGAAATTCATGGTGGCGGCCTGATAGCCGTCGAAGGCGAACCAGGCCAGGCCTGCGCCGAGCAGGCCGCCGATGGTGGCCAGGGCGAGCGACTCGGTGAGCACGGAGATGATGACCGGGCCTGAGCCGAAACCCAGGGCGCGCAGGGTGGCGATTTCGCGGGTGCGGTTGGAGACGGCGCTGTACATGGTGTTGAGCGCGCCGAAGAGGGCGCCGAGGGCCATCATGGCGGCGATGAAGATGCCGATGGTTTTGATGAACTTCGTGGTGAGCGTGGACTGCTCCTCGTAGTGCTCGGAGAGGCGGGCGACTTTGACCTTGAGCTGCGGATTGGTCGTGAGCGCGTCTTTGAAGGGCGTGTAGGCATCGGCAGAGGTGAGCTTCGCGTAGACGGACTGGTAGCCCTCCGGCCGGTGGTAGGCGGGCTGGAGGACGGCGGCGTCGGTCCAGATCTCGGACTCGGCGAGGCCGCCGGCGGCGGTGAAAAGCCCGACGATGTCCCAGGTATTTTGGCCAATTTTAATGCTCTGGCCAATGTCGAGTCCGGCGAAGGCACGGGCCGCTCCGGCCCCAACGACGACCTCGTTTTTCCCCAGCTCAAAGCGGCGGCCCTGGACGATGGTGATCTCGCTGCGGACGTCGAAGGCGGCGATGCCCACGCCGCGCAGGGGGACGTTGGCACTGGTGCCGGTGCTGCGCTTGGGCAGGTCGATGATGACGAAGAGTTCGGCGGAGGACAGCGGGCCGTTGGCGCCACGGGCGATGCCGGGGGCGTCGCTGATGAGGCGTGCGTCGTCGCGGGAGAGGTTGCTCGTCATTTCACTGTCCGCTCCTGTGCGCATGATGATGGCGGTGTCCGGGGAGCCGGAGGCCGTCATGGCGTGCTTGAACCCCTGCGCGATGGCGAGCACGCCGACGAGCACGGCGGCCACGCCGGCGATGCCGACGGCGGAAGTGATGGCGGCGCCCATGCGCTGCGGCAGGCTCCGCAGGTTGAAGGCGGCGATGGCGAAGACTTGGGTGAACCAGTTCATGAGCGCGGGTGGGGGAGGTTAGCCGTTGCGACGAAGTGCCTCGGCTGTGCGCAGCCGCATGGCCGCGAGCGCGGGCATGGCCCCGGCGATGAGCCCGAGGGCGAGCACGAGCAGGGAGCCGGTGATGAGCGCCTGATTCGGCACGTAAAGTTGCGGCAGCAGGGCCGGCACGGGGTTGCCCGCCTGGAGCATCGCCCAAGCCAGGCCGAGGCCAATGAAGCCGCCCAGCATGGCGATGACGCAGGACTCGGCGAGGACGAGGACGAGGATGAGCCCGTTGGAAAAGCCCACCGCCTTGAGCACTCCGAGTTCCTCCGTCCGCTCGCGCACGGACTGGCTCATCGTGTTTCCCGCCACGAGCAGGATGGTGAAAAAGACGGCGCTGGTGACGGCGATCATGATGGCCCCGATGTCCCCGACCTGCTGGGCAAAACCGGCGGCGAAGGCCCCCTCGGGCTCGGCCTTGGTTTCGTAGGGGGAGTTGGCAAACTCGGCGTCAATCTTCGCCGCGACATCGGCCGCTTCGCTCGCATTTTTCACCCGCACGGTGTACCAGCCCACCTCGCCCTTGCCCCGGGGGCGGGCTTCATCAAAGTAGTCGTAGCGGAAATACAGGCTGCTGGTGTCGGAGCCCTTCTTCCTGGTGTCGAAGATGCCGCAGATTTCAAAGTCCCACACCGCAGCCCCGGCGGGCTCTCCCCAGATGGGCGAGGTGAGCGGCACGCGGTCGCCCACTTTCCATTTGAACCGGTCTGCGAGCGCGCGCCCGATGATGGCGCCGTTGCGCGTCTTTCCCCACAGGGTCTGCGCCTCGGCAGGCAGGGTGAACTCAGGATACAGGTCGAAGAAATTTTCCGGCAGCACCGGCATGGTGGCGAAGAAGTTTTTCGGATCCTGGTAGATGCCGCCAAACCACGTCATGTGGGTGACGGCGGCGACGCCAGGCACATTCGCCAGGCGCTGGGTGTAGCTGACGGGCAGGGTCTGGATGAGGGAGACCTTGTGCCGGACGATGAGGCGGTCGGCATCCGCGATGCGCACCCCGGCGGTGAAGGCTTCCTTGATGGCGAAGAGGAAGGCAAAGAGGAGA
>JANOAS010000273.1:0-4946 GCA_031411255.1 bacterium | reverse complement strand
ACCAGACCGACTGCGCCAAATGCCTCTTCCCCGAGCAGCTCCGCCAGTGGGAGTGACGGGGCGGGGTGCTCGCATGGGTCAACCGCGAATAGAAGCGAATAGCGGAAGCGTGCCCCCAGAAAGTGGTCAGCACAGTCCTGTGTGCGGACCACAGTGCTGGCGTGCCCGTCTCCCCATGGCTCCACCTCCTCCATTCGCGTTTATTCGCGTCCATTCTCGGTTGACTCCGCCACTCCGCTCGGATTGCCGTGCATCTCCCACCGCCCGATGTGGTAGCCGCCATCCGCTGTGCGTTCGTACACGTAAGGCTGGCCCGTCGTCGGATCGTGAGGCAGCCCGCCGGGCAGCGCTGCCGCCACCGCATCCAACTGCTCGGGAAACTGTCCCGTGCGCCGGCGTTCGATTTCCAGCACGGCGGCCATCCGGGCCTGATCAAGCCTGGTCTGGGTCTCAGCGGCGGAGGCGGAAATTTTGCTCACCATGGGGATCGAGTGGGCCGCCGAAATGAAATACAGCTGCTCAAGCGGATCTTCGAAAACCGCAATCCGCTGATTCGCCGCCCACTCCTCGGAGGACAAGGGCGTGTAGAGGCGGTTCTCAAGATCAATTTCCGACTGCATCCCATCATAGAAGTGCTGAGTGAGCGCTTCATTGGCAGCAATTTGAGTGTCACTCATCGTCCTCATGGCAATCTGGCCGGCATAGAAATTGACGTGTGCCCTGAATGGGGCGTCCTCTGCGGGCGCACGGAACGTGTCATCGGCGATGGCTCCTGGATTCTCCCTGAGTGTGATGTTCACCAAATGATTGCGGGCTTTTTCATCCTCGATGGATCGATGGTAGGTGGCGAGGGCATCCACCTCACCCAGGACGGTTGGTATCCTCGCCAGGTCCTCATCGCGCCAGCCTCCGAGGATAAAGCCCGCTTCAGTGTTGCAACTGAGCACTGAACCGAAAGCGGTCGTAACCAGCGAGCCCATGATCCCCCGACTTTCACCGACCACAGCCAGAGCACGAGCGGCGTCCGACCAAGCCGTCCAAGCTTCCTCAGACCGGCCAAGCTGCCAGTATGCCTGGGCTTTCGCCCCCAACAAGCGCGAGCAATACGAGACGTAGTTGCGGGGCCCTAGCGATTGGTGCTTTAAAATGTCTTCCGGATAAATCCAGGGTCTCCTGTCGAGCGCAGCATGAAGCTTCTCGAAGAGCGGGTCGAATTTCGCAAGCTGGCGCAAATACTCCGCTGCCGCTTCAGCTTCCGTCCCGTTTTCGGGAAAAGGGATGCCCTTGCTTTTGAGTAGTTGCCCGAAATTCAAGAGTTTCCCCGGCTCCGGAAAATCAGGGAGGAAGGGACGAAGTTCTGTCGCCAATTTCTTCGCTTCGTCCCCGGTCTCCGGCGTCACCCCCGGAAGATCCAGCTCGTCCACTGGCGTTCCTTTCCTCATTTCCCCACGGCCACCCGAAACCCCGGCATGAGCCGGACGGAAGGCCTCTCCGGGTTTCACCCCTAGCCGGGCCAGCGTCTGCCGGGCGCTGGCATCCAGCCACAGGCGCAGGCCGCAGAAGGCCGCCAGCAGGACGAGCGCGGTCATCCCGACCCAGAGCAGACGGCGGAGAAAGGTGGATGGTTTTTTCATGGCAGGACTAAGCTCCCGCCAGTCAGCAGCGACCGGATCACGGAACAGGTCCGAAGAATAGTTCATATTCTCCATAATTTCAATCCAGACCACGAAATCACCGCACCAAAAGCCCTCGACACCAAAAGGCGGTGCCTTCACACACCTCCGCCGTTGGCTTTCATTCGCGTTGATTCGCGGTTAACCCCGCGCCCCGCGCCGTCCCCCCGTGCCCGGAGCCGGCGTCCAAGCACCGTCGGCCTGCTTACCAGGGCGTGCGTCCGCCGTTCACGCAGAGGGTTTGGCCGGTGATGAAGCCGGCCTCCTCGCTGGCGAAGTAGACCACGGCGTCACCCACGTCCTTCGGCACGCCCCAGCGGCCCATCGGGATGGTTTTGAAATACCCATCCTTCTGCTCCTGAGGGTCATTCTCGTGGCGCTCGACGGGGATCCAGCCCGGGTTGACGCAGTTGACCGTGATGCCGAAGGGAGCCAGCTCCGTGGCCATGCTGCGGGACCAGCCGATTTGCCCGCCTTTGGCTGCCACGTAAGCGGAGAAGTTCCCCACGCCGCACTGAAAAACCTCGCTCGCGATGTTGATGATGCGTCCCCATTTGCGCTCCTTCATCTGCGCCAGGGTGGCGCGGGTCAGCAGGTAGGGGCTCTTGATGAAAAAGTCGATCATCTGCTGGTAAAAGGCCCAGTCGTATTCTTCGATCGGCTTCTGCGGCTGCGGCGGGGTGGCATTGGCCACGATGATGTCGATCACGCCCAGTTTGGCCTCGATCTCGGCCACCAGGGCGGCCACACTGTCGGGATCGGAGACATCCGCCCGAACGAGCACACTCTCAGGGTTCACCGCCTGGAGTTCGGCAAAGGATTTTTCCGCCCGCTCCTTGTTCCCGGCGTAGTTCATCGCCACCCGGGCTCCAGCGCGCGCCAGGGAGAGGGCGACGGATTTCCCCAGTCCTGTTGAGCTTCCGGTCACCAGGGCCACATGTCCGTTGAGTTGAAATGCCATGCCCGCATGGTGCCCGCCCCCGGGGCATTGGGCAAGCCGGTTTTTCCCGCGCCCGCCCCTCCAGCCGCCTCGGGAGGGTGCCTGGCAGACTGGCAGAAATCCTGCTTTACTAATGGAACAGGAGTGGGCCGTGGGCGACAGTCCGCCACTTTTCGTCACGCACTCCGCGCTTTTTAACGCGCAGACCGCAGACCGCCGACCCCGGCCCATTCCCGCCTCAACACAACCTTTGAGGGAAACAACATCATGAAAAAAGCCAAAAGCACACCCGAAACAGAACCGGCCGCACCGGTAAAACCAGTCAAAGCCGTCAAAGCAGTCCGCCCCAAGGCAGCACCCTCCGCCGTCAACAAGCCGGCCAAAACCGGAGCTGCAGCGCCACCGGAAGTGACGGCTGAAGCCATCGCAGCCCGCGCCTACGCTCTTTTCCTGGAAAGGGGGGGGGTCCCTGGCTACGAACTCGAAGACTGGCTCCAGGCCGAGCGCGAACTCGCCGCCCCCGCTCCGCGCACCGCAGGCCGGAAAAAGGCCGCCGCAACGGCCTGATCAGCTGGTCATCACACGCGCCCGCCGGAGTTGCACCAGCAGCCCGGCGGCCCTGCCCGTCGTTCAGCTCTTCAGCTGCCAGACCACGACGCCGATGAGGACCATGAGAATGAGCACCACGATGACACGCCAGAAGATCACCCGGTCCCTCGCCGCTTCGAGTTTGGCGGGGTTGATCCGCGCGCTGCGGCTGGCGTAGCGGTCAGTTGTCAGCCGCGGGGTGAAGCCCGCCGGGCCGGAGGATTTGTTCACATTGCGTTCCCAGGAGGTTGGATCGTCCGACATGGCGGGGGGAGGTGGAGTGGGTTTTGCGGGTTCAGTGGGGGGTTAAATTTCAGGCAAATCCGGGTTCGTCCTCGTCATCCGGATCGACGGGGCCTTCCATGCCCGCACGTCCACGCTCCTGCATGGAGCGGAGCACGTGAGAGTCGTCAGAGGCCTCGTCCCAGACTTTCCGGCTGACGTAGATGGGTGCCTTCAGCCCGGTCGCCAGCGCCAGGCTGTCACTGGGCCGGGCGTCGATTTCCATGATCTTTTTCTGGTGCAGCTCATTGTCCGCACTCAGGACGATGCGGGCGAAATAAATGCCCTCATGAAAATCATTGATGACCACGCGGTCCAGCCGGGCGCCGTAGGCCAGGAGGATGTTCAGGATCAGGTCGTGCGTGAGCGGGCGCTCCTTGCGCGTGCCGCGCATGAACATGGTGATGGCCGCCCCGACCATCTGGTCGATGTAGATGACGAACATCTTGGCATCATTGCCGAGAAAAACCGCACACCCGCCGCTGGCGGGGATGACGGCTTTGATTTCAACGGCAATGACTTCGTTCGGCATCGTTCGGGAGGAGAGACGCCTGACGCTACGCCCGCCCGTGCCCCAGGGCAAGATAATGGCGCGAAACGGCCACGTATTTTTCCGCCCACGTCTTCACCTGCGACTGCTCCTCCAGTGACAGCTGGCGCCTCACTTTCGCCGGTGAGCCCACCACCAGCGAGCCCGGCGGAATTTTTGTATGCCCTGTCACCAGCGCCCCCGCGCCAATGATGGAGCGCGCCCCGATCTCCGCTCCGTCCAGGATGATGGCCCCCATGCCGACGAGCACCTCGTCATCCACTGTACACGCATGGATCACCGCCTTGTGCCCAACGGTGACCAGCTGACCAAGGATCGCCCCGTAGTCGTCCGAGAGGTGGATCACCGCACCGTCCTGCACATTGCTCTTCGGGCCAATGACGATCCGGTTGATGTCACCGCGTATCACGGCCTGGTACCACACGCTCGCTTCCTCCCCGATCGTGACGTCGCCAATGATGTCCGCACTCGGCGCGATGAACGCCGACGGGTGAATTTTGGGCGACTGGAGGAGGTGCGTTGGGGGAAAAAGTGGAGGGATCATAGGGGTTTTACACGCAAATGGTGGAATAAGCCTAAAGAAAAATGACAATTTGCTCAATGGATTATTGACATTAGCAGATTTTCTCATAAAACCCGCAAGCGCATTGCTAATATAAACCACATCTCCCTACATCCATGAATAAAGCAGAACTGATCGACGCCGTGCTGAAAGCACTCCCCAAGGACACCACCAAGAAGGCAGCCGCCGATGCGGTGGACGCCGTCACGACTGGCATCCTCGCGGGTCTGAAGAAAGACGGCAACGTGCAACTGATTGGATTCGGAACCTTCAAGGTGTCCGAGCGTGGCGCCCGCAAGGGACGCAACCCCAAGACTGGCGAAGCCATCAAGATCAAGGCCTCGAAAGGCG
>JANOAS010000272.1:0-10965 GCA_031411255.1 bacterium | reverse complement strand
AAGATCGAGCGGCTCTTCGCCTGGCTTGGCAACTGGCGACGCCTGCTCGTACGCCATGAACGGCGAATCGATCTCTACAGCGGCTTTTTCAAGCTCGCCTGCATCATGATTCTCGTCAGACACTTTTGAAACCACTTCTAGACATTAGGGAGTCGGTTACTTGGCTTGCTTGAGGGAGGCCATGTCGATGACGAAGCGGTATTTCACATCGCCCTTCACCAGTCGGTCATAGGCTTCATTGACCTGCTGGATCGGGATGAGTTCGATGTCGGAGGTGATGTTGTGCTGCCCGCAGAAATCGAGCATCTCCTGGGTTTCCCTTAGCCCGCCGATGAGGGAGCCACTGAAGCTCCGGCGACCGAAGATCAGGTTGGTGACATCCACTTCAAGCGGTTCGGAAGCCACGCCGACCTGCGTGAGATTGCCGTCGCGTCTGAGCAAAACGAGGTAAGCGTTGATGTCGTGCTTTGCCCCCACGGTATCGAGGATGAAGTGAAAACTGTTGAGGTGCTTTTTCATCGCGTCCTCATCTTTGGATTGCACGACCTCATCCGCCCCGAGCCGCAGCGCGTCCTCCACCTTGTTGAGGGAGGTGGTGAAGACCACGACGTGCGCGCCGAGCGCCTTCGCCAGCTTCACCCCCATGTGGCCGAGTCCGCCGAGTCCCACGATGCCCACCTTTTGCCCCTTGGTGACGCCATGATGGCGCAGCGGTGAGTAGGTCGTAATGCCGGCGCAGAGCAGCGGAGCGGTGCCCGCTAGATCGAGGTTTCCGGGAACTTGCAGCACGAAGGCTTCATCCACCACGATGCTCTCCGAATAGCCGCCGTAGGTCATGCCGCCGCTGTGTTTGTCGGGGGCGTTGTAGGTGAAGGTGGCGCCTTTCTCGCAGAACTGCTCGAGGTGCTCCTCGCAATTTCCGCAGGTGCGGCAGGAGTCCACGAGGCAGCCGACGCCGGCGATGTCGCCTGCTTTGAACTTCTTCACGTGAGCACCGACGCTGATGACGCGGCCAATGATCTCATGCCCCGGCACGCAGGGGTAGGTCGTGCCTTTCCATTCATTGCGCACGGTGTGCACGTCCGAGTGACAAACGCCACAAAAGAGGATCTCGATCTGGACATCGTGCTCACCGGGCGCGCGGCGTTCGAGGCTGAAGGGCGCAAGTGGAGTGGTGGCCGAGTTGGCAGCGTAAGATTTGGTTGTCATAAAGTGGTTAGGCTGGGGAATCAATCGCAGCGACCCGGACGAGCTTTTTGTTCACAAACTCGTGGATGCCGTGGCTGGAGAGTTCGCGGCCGTAGCCGGAGTTTTTGATGCCGCCGAAGGGCAGGTCTGCGGCAGTCCAGGTGGGGTGATTGACGAAGACCATGCCGGTCTCGATCCGGCTCGCGACGCGTTTGCCACGCTCGATGTCCTGAGTAAAGACCGAACCGCCCAGGCCATAATCCGAATCATTGGCCAGTGCGATGGCGGCATCCTCATCTTTGACCCGGAAGAACAAAGCTACCGGGCCGAAGAACTCCTCACGGTAGGCGGGATTGTCAGGCTCGATGTCCGTCAGGATGGTCGGCTGCATGAAGGCTCCAGGGCCGTCCATGCGCTTCCCTCCGAGCAGGAGTGTCGCCCCGTGGGCCACGGCTGCTTCGACCTGCTTCAAGAGTTGCACCAGAGCGGACTCCGTGGAGAGCGGACCGAGTGTGGTATTCTTGTCCATCGGGTCGCCCGGCTTCAGCGCTTCCATGGCCGCTTTGAATTTCGCGAGAAAACGATCCGCCAATGCTTCGACGATGATGAAGCGCTTCGCTGCAATGCAGCACTGGCCCATGTTGTTCATCTTGGCCCACACCGCCCATTTGAGCGTCTTCTCTAAATCGGCATCTTCCAGCACGACGAAAGCATCGCTTCCGCCAAGCTCCATTGTGGACTTTTTGACATTCTTTCCAGCCCTCTCAACCACACCTCTTGCCGCCGCGACCCCACCGGTCAGGGCCACACCCCGAATGCGCGGATCATCGATCACGGCGAGCACCTGGTCATGGGAGATGAGGAGATTGGTGTAAGCGCCCTCCGGCGCTCCAGCCTCCAGCCAGAGATGCTCAAAGGCGATGGCACACTGCGGCACGGTGCCAGAGTGTTTCACCATCACAACATTCCCCGCCATGAGATTTGGCCCGGCAAAACGAGCGAGCTGGTAATAGGGGAAATTCCACGGTTGCACGCCAAAGAGCACGCCCAGCGGACTGCTCTCGACCACGGCTTCACCTGACTCCGGCTTCAAGTGTTCCGGCGCGAGGAAACGCTCGGCGTGCTTCGCATAGTATTCCAGGATGTCCGCACTGAGCATCACCTCGCCGACCGACTCGGCGAAGAGCTTGCCCATCTCCAGCGTCACCGGCCGCGCAAACTCCTCCGCGCGCTCACGCATGATGGCAGCGGCCTTGGAGACAATGACCGCCCGCTCGGCAAACGTCAGCCTCCTCCATGCTGCGAAACACGTCTCCGCCGTGGCGATGGAAGTCTCAAGCTGCTGATCAGTGTGTTCGTCGAAACTCTTGACGAGTTCGCCGTTGAAGGGGTTGATGCTCTGGTAACTCATGGTTAACAGAGTGTGGCAGTGCGCCGCACCGGACGATGGGGTGAAACCCGACTTCGTCAGTGTCCTTCTTTGGGGGCTTGCCAGGCAGGCTATGGGTGGACCTCAGAAGCTGGAACAGCACGCACCGTTATGCCGGTCAATGCTTCGCTGCTCGACGTTGCTATGATTTTTTGAGTCCGCGAAACCTCACTGCCTTGTCATTCACTGCTGACATTCACCGGTGCCTTCTTCGGTGCAGGCTGTTGCACTTCCTTCCTGATGCCATCCGGATTTGGCTTTTCGGGCAGCGTGGCATTTCACTCGAGTGAGAGCGTCGACAGGCGCGCGACGACTTCGGGATGCTCCATCGATAAATTCTTCACGCACGTCAAGGCGCGGCCACCAATCGTGTGCCGGATCCGGGCCGCGCCATTCCCAGAAGGTGGGGCGGGTGCGCGTGATTTTCTTTCCGTTGAAGGCCCCAAGCAGGTTCTCGCCGTCGCCTTCATAGTCCGCAGGCAAGGTCACTCCCGCGGCTGCGCAGAACGTGGGCAGCAGGTCCACGGTGGTGACGACGGTCTTGTCGTTCTTCACGCCTGCGGGCGTGTGACCCGGCCAGCGCACAAAAAACGGAACACGCACACCGCCCTCGAACAGGCTGCGTTTCCGCCCTCGCAGTCCGCCGCTGCTGCCGACGCTGTAGAAGGTGTAGTAGTCCTGGGTGCCGTCGGGAGCGGGTGGGCCGATCTTCTTTTCTGTGCCAGTGGACTCGGGCCGTCGTCGCTGGAGAAAATGACGATGGTGTTGTCCTCGACGCCGGTTTCCTTCAGCGCGGCGGGGTGTCACCGGTCCGTGATGCAAGGTTCAAATTGTCGGGGGGCACTTCTTGCGTTGGGTGAGAAAGGATGCGCGGGGCCAACAGCCGAAGCTGGCACAGCGCTCCCAAAACTGTTACCAGCGCATATTCCATGCGCGCCAGGTTGTGGTCCAGGTAGCCGGCTGCCCGCACAAGCGCTGCGGCGCTTACGGGCAGAAAACCCGCAGCCTGAAGAAAACTTCGCCCTCCGGGCCGCCGGTTACGTCCTCGGTGAGCCAGCTTTCCAGGGTGGTCGTGCCGCTCTCCAGCGTCTCGACGGTGGTGCTCGCCCCGGCGTGCCAGTTTTCCAGGTCTGTGGAGGCCTGGACGGTTATGGTGACGTCGGCGGGGGCGAGTTTGTTTCGTTGGAAGCGGGCGACAAACCGGCCGTTTTCCCAGGCAGGCATGAGCGGCTGACCGAAGGCCAGGGGATTGCCGCCGGTGGCGAACTCCACCAGATTGGGCACGCCGTCGTGGTCCGGATCGTCGGATTTGAGGCCCGCCTGGCCCGCGGTGAAGTGCCGGGCGGCCCACTGGGCGTAGGTTTCCGCCACGGTCACAGTCACGGTGTCGCTGGCATTGGTGCCGCCGGTTTCCGTGGCGGTCAGACGCAGAGTGTAAACGCCGGGGGTGGTGAAGCGGGCGTTGGCCATCTCGCAGTCGGGCGTGGTGAACTGCACTGTGCCGGGACCGGAGGTCACGCTCCAGGCCAGCGTGATACTCACGATGGAGAACGTGCCCGGACGCAGGCTCCCGGCCAGCACCACCGGCACGCCGGAGGCGGCGTTTTGGTCTGCCCCGGCATAGACGCCGAAGGGCGGCGTGGAGCCGGGATTCGGGGCCGTGGCCACCCAGCCTTCGGAGCGATCCCAGGCGGACAGGGGAGCCAGGGCGTTCACGATGCTGAGGGACGCCCCGCCGCCGGCGGTGGAGGGGTGCCACGTGTTGTTATAGCTGAAATCCTGGACAAAGCTGGTCACGCCGGGAGCCATCAGCCGGAGACGTTCGCCGTTGTTATCCAGACGACCGGTATAGGTGCCGAAGGCTGTTATGCCGGGGAATTGGGCCTCGAAAGTGACGGGATTCGACGCGAGGACGAGGTGGGCTCCGGGGGCAAGAGTGCTGCCCTCCGGGAAGGTGTAGGTGAGGCCGGTTTCAAACCAAACACCTGCCAGATCGAGCGGGGTTGAGGCACTGGTGTTTCGCAGTTCGATGAACTCAGCCTGCGTGGAGAACTCCGGGTGATACATGATTTCCGTGACCCGCAGATGGGCGAGGATGTTGGCCTGGTTGTCCGTCCCGGCAGTGTTGGTGGCTCCGGGACTTGGAAACGTCAGCCGTGTAAGGGTGTCCGAGCCGTCCGGCAAACGTCCCGTGGAACGATCCTGAAACTGGCTGACCACATCCACCCGGTCCACCCGGGCTCCGTTTACTCCGACCAGACTCACCCCGCCGAAATTGGACCCCAGGTTCACCGCGATTTCCGAAGCGTCGCGCGGGGTGGCGTCGTTCCC
Source organism: bacterium (assembly GCA_031411255.1). Taxonomy (GTDB): domain Bacteria; phylum Verrucomicrobiota; class Verrucomicrobiia; order Verrucomicrobiales; family V1-33; genus JANOAS01. The sequence goes on along the minus strand of JANOAS010000272.1, from coordinate 6,017 downwards.
TTTGGCGTCAAACCGCGCGAAACCGCCCGCGGCAATATAGCTGAGCGCCGGGATTTGTCCCCGGGTGGGGAAATTGGCGAAGTCATCCGTGATGCTCATCCCGCCGAGTCCCACGGGTGCGGTGCCGGGATTGAAAAGCTCCACGAAATCAGCTTCCGCCCGGTGGTCGGCGTTGGCGAGCCATTCGTTGATGCGGAGATTGCCAGGGCTGGAGAAGGCGGCGACGGCTGTGTTTGCGGCTCCCGGCGTGGGCGTGCAAAGCGTCCAAACATCTGACGCGGCCCCCGTGCGGCCCACAGAGAAATTCGCAATCTGGCGTCCGTAAGTCACGGAATCCACGAGGGACTGGCCGGAGGCGACGGTGCTGTAAAGTTGCAGCGTCTCACCGTCGGCGGAGAGCCGGAATCCTGTTTTCAAGCCGGGGAGGGCGGAAGCGGTTTCAACGGCATAGATCTGAAGGAAGCCACCGGCGGCGATGCTGGTGCCCGCGGGGAAAACATATTTGGCCTTCACCATCGGATCGTCTGTGAGGCTCATGCCGGCGAGGTCCGCGGCGGAGGTGCCGGTGTTCTGCAGCTCAATGATGTCCGGGAACAGCCCGGAAACAGTCGTGGCGGTATTTTCCGCGAGGATTTCACTGATGAACAGGCTGCCATGCGGCCCAGCGGCCGTGGTGTTCGATGTTCCGGGCACGGGAGCCAGGGCGGCCTGCCCCACCAGACCTAACAGGTAAGCCTGACGCTGCGTGGCGAAGGTCTTGATCGCATTGATCGTCGCCGCAGGCACCCAGCCGCCCAGATGCTGGTCCACCAGCCGGTAGAATGGCGGATTGGGGTTGCCCGTGGTATCGGCGTTGAATTCCGCCCCATACATTTGGCGGAGGGCGGTGTGGTATTTGGTGCGGAACGTGGCGTTTCCGGCCACCGTGGAGGTGCCGAGGAGCGGCAGCAGGGTGCGGAAAACCTCCCCGGTCTCCGTGGCGTCCGTCAGCCCGCGGGCGGTGGGCCCCTGGGGGGTGTCACCCAGGCCGAAAATCGTGTCGAGGTCGTGGGCCAGCAGGTGCATGCGCCGCACCGGCTGGCCGCCAAGGGTGCCGGGGGCGAAATACACCGCATAATCATCGTCCACCCCGTTGGAGAGGTTCGTCTCGATGCTCTGCAGGATGGTCATGATGGCGAACCACTTCGCCCACTGGTCGAAATCGCTGACCTGCTCCAGCGTCTCGTATTGACTGGTATTGAACGACGTGGAGGCCCACGCCCCGTTGCCGCTGAGCCTTGAACCGTTGGCCTGGGCCACGTTTCCGGCGGTGGTCCCAGGAAAATGCGGGGCCGCCTGAGTTTGCCAGGCGGTGGCGAACTCATTGAGGTCTGTCCAGTCGTTGAGCGAGGAATTGTTCTGTTTCGACCAGCCGCTGACCACGGTGTCCGGGTTTCCGGGGGCCGCCACGGTCATCCAGTAGTCGTCGCTGTTGCTGTTTTTGTAAACACTGCCGCCGTTGGCCAGCGGGTAGTGCTCGTCCACGAACTCGCTGTTAAAATCCTCCACCAGGCACCACATGCCGTGGTCCGGGGTGCTGCCGCTGGCGGTGGTCTGCTCCAGCCCGTTCCGCCGCAACTCCACCGGCATGGTGCGGGGAAAGGCGAGGCCCATCATGTTGCCCAGCCGGTTTCCGAAATACTGGGTGAACGACGTCCGGGGGTTGAGGTTGAATGCTGTGAGCCCGAAAATCGGCTCATCGTTCGGCAACGTGACCCGCAGCGGTTTGAACTGATAGCCGCGGCTGGAATTGCCCCGGATGCGGAAGGCGGCCCGGTAGCGGATGTCCGACTCGTTGCCACGGGTGTGAACGATGGTGCAATTAAACTGGCGGTTGCTGCCCGAATTGTTGGCCGCCGTGGTGGTGAAATTTCCCTCCTCCGCCGCCGTTAGGATTTTCCGGAACATCGAGTGCGTGGTGGAGTTCGGCTCGTTGTCCACCTGGAAAGTGCAGTTCGCGTCCTGTCCCGCGCTGCTGGGGGCCGGCCAGGTGCGGGTGCTCACGCCATCCGTGGCGGAGACGTAGAATTCGATGATGGTCTTGTCCGCCCGGGCCGGGATGCAGGCGTGCCAGGATTCACGACCGTCCGTGGACATTGGCGTGGCGGCAAAGGCCGGAGCCGGGGCGGTGCTGGCGTTTCGCCAGTGCAGGGTCGCCGTCAGCAGCCCGTTCTCCGTCTCATCGTTGAGTTCGCAGGACACGATGATTTTGCCCGACGTGGTGGGCACGGCGGGGAAATGTTTCACGCCTTTTATGATGGGCGGGATGTTCGCGGTGAATGCCGCGTTTGTCGCCCCGGGCGAGCCGTTGGCGGCGGTGGAGGGCAGCCAGTTCTGGCCGTTGTCGTTGCTCACCGACGGGTTCCGGAGTTCCAGCGAGCGTCCCTGCTGGCTTGTCAGCACAGCCCAGTCGTAGCCGGCGGTGGTGTCGAAGGTGCGGTCCGCCCAATCGCCCTCAGTGGAGTAGGCCACCTCGTCCACTTGATTCAGGGCAGCGTCCCGCAGCACGATGTTTTCCCCGCGGTTCGAGAGCGTGCCCGTCCAGCCGCCCACCACATTCGTGATCGAGGGATAAAATGCGGAGAAGGCCGCGGTGTTTGCCGCCACGACGATGTGGCCGTTGGCGGGGATGCTGGCGTTCGCAGGGAAAACAAAATCCACGCCCTCGGTGAAACGCCAGCCACTGAGGTTTACCGGGCTGCTGGCGAGGTTCCGCAGCTCGATCCACTCGCGGTTCAGCGGCTCGGGAAACGTGGAGGCGGGCCGGAACATGATTTCATTGATCACGATGCTGCCCGCGAAGCTCGCGTCCGGGTTCAGATCGTTGCTCCAGCTTCCGCCCGCGAAACTGTTCGGCGGCGAGGCGATGTCCGTGATGCCGCTGCCCGTGGCCCACGCAATGGTTACTGCGCCTGTGGCCGGTTGCGTGAAGGTGAAGGTATAAGGCCCGGCCCCGGAGCCGCTCACTGCGGTCGCCGCCACGTTGTTGATTTTCAAATCGCCGGCATCAACACCCGTGACGGGTTCGTTGAAAGTGACGGAGACCTGCGTGAGGTCGCGCACCGTAGCATTGGGCGGCGGCACGATGGCGCCAATGGCCGGGGCGATGTTGTCCGGAGTAGTATACTGCCATGTCGCGCCTGCACCCGTGGCATTGAAGGCGTTCGGCACGGGGGCCGTGTCGGAAATGCCGTGTGCGGGATTCCAGCTCACGTTTACGATCGAGGCATTCGGCTGGGCGAAAGTAAACGTGTAGGCGACCGGTCCTCCGCTCAGCCCGGTCGCGGGCGCGCCATTGATGCGCAGGTCGCCCGCGTTCACGCCGGTCACGGCTTCGCTGAAGGTCACCGTGATCTGCGTGAGGTTAGTCACCAGTGTTCCGGCGGCAGGAGTCTGCGAGGCGACGGCCGGCGGTGTTTGATCAATGAGGGTATAGGTCCAGGTATTGCCGGGGCGCGACGGATCAAAACCGTTCAGACCCGGCTCGGTGTCGGTGATGCCGTGGCCCCCCGCCCAACTGACGGAAACCGAGCCGTAGGCCGGCTGGGCCAAAGTGAATGTGTAGTCCTGGCCTGAGCCGCTGAGCCCTGTGGCCGGCACCCCGTTCACCAGCAGGTCCGCAACACTGACGCCCGTGACCGCTTCGCTGAAGGTGACCAGAATCTGCGTGAGGCTGCCGACCGTGGCGCCCGCCGACGGAGTCTTCGCAGCGACTGTCGGCGCGCTGGGATTCAGCAGCGTGTATTGGAACGTGACTCCAGTGCTGGCGAAGGCCTTGGGCACGGCGTCCAAATCCACAATGCCGTGGCCCGCTGCCCAGCTCACCACGACCGGTCCGAAGGCCGGCTGCGTGAAGACAAAGGTGTATATCTTATTGTCGGTGCTGCTCACTGACGTGGCCGGCACGCCGTTGATCAACAGATCGCCCGCATCCACGCCGCTCACCACTTCAGTGAACTGCACGCTCACACTGGTGAGAGATGACAATTCGCCCGCCGGAGGGCTGATGGCGGCCACGCGCGGCGGAACGAGCGCGGCGTCCGGCAGGTAGCCGTAGAGCTGCGCGTCGAATCCGAAATCCGAGCTGCCGAGCGTCTGATTGAAGGCGTGGATCGCGAGCGTGTTTTCGCCCTCCGTGAGCAGGCTGGCGACATTCAGCGTGTAGAGGATGTGGGCCGCGCCGGCGCTGTTTGGCTCCGGCGCGGAGGCGTTAGCAAAGCCGTTATATGGAGTTTCGCCCCCGGCCATGTTGTAGCGCCGCACTTCGGTGCCGTTGATCCACGCGATGAAACCGTCGTCACTCTGCACGTTGAGAAACAGCTCCGTGACCGAGGCCGCGCCGGAGACGTTGAACTTCCTCCGCAGGTAAACGCTCGAATAGGTGCCTACCATGTCGCTCAGGAGCGTGGAGTTCGTCAGCCCCGCGTTGTAGGGATCGCCATAGTAAAAAGGAGCGAAGGAATTCGTCCAGCCTGAATCATCGAAGGCCGGCTGCCGCCAGGCCTGGACTGGCGATGACGCTTCGGTGAGTCCCTTTCGGAATCACCACGTTGAGTTCGACGGCACGAGGACCGTGCGGTTATCGAGCGTCACATTCCATGCCCCTCCCGCACCGTCGAACGCCTTTGTCTGGGTGGCGAGATCGGAAATTCCATGCCCGCCGGCCCACGTGAAGGCGACCGTGCCGTAGGCGGGCTGTGCGAAGCTGAACGTGTAATTCGAGCCGCTGCCGCTGAATCCGAAGGCGGGCGTGCCATTGATCAGCAAATCCGCCGCGCCCACGCCAGTGACCGGCTCGCTGAACGTAATGCCCGCTTCCGTGAGGTTCGTCACCACGGCACCCGCAGCGGGCGTGCGCGAGGAGATCACCGGCCCCTGATAGACAACGACACTGTCGATCGCCAATCTGGCGAAGGCCGTTTCACCCACAGTAGCAGACGCCCTGAGACTGAGCACGAACTGGTCGCCTGCCACACCAGTGATATCGAAAAAGTGCCAATCGCCACCGCTGTTATTGTTGGTAAAATTTTGCATGCCGGAGTCCGCCCCTCCGCCAGCCGTCTGGCGGATGCGGAAGCCACTCGAGTTGAAGATGGCATTGTCAGTGCGAATATCGGCGAGCAAAGCGACACGGAAGGTCTTCGCTGAGGTCAGCGTGATCCTGACGCTATCGTGCTCACTCAGAGTGGGCACAGGGTAGTGGTAACGGGCGGGGGCATTTTCGTCGGCAACTGTAGTCGAGATCGGATCCGTCGCCTTGTCCACGTTGATATAGGCACCGTTTGTGCCATCTTGCGTGCCGCCAATAATAGCCAGCGTGGCGTAGGCGGGATTCAAAATAGCAGTCTGGGCTACACCAGCGATGTAGCCATCGGTGCCGTAGGCATTATCGCCACTGATATCCTGTGGTTTGGTCATGCTGGTTGACCGCCAGTTGCTTTTTGTGGAGGTATCGACACCGGCGTATGTGATCGATGCACCAAAGGCTCCCGGTGCAGTGGCGAGAAGGATGCCGGCCAGGATGCCGGTTAGAGAGGGGAATCGCGTTGTTCGATTCATGGTGAGTTGGGTGAGTGTGGACAAAGGCGTCAGTTCCTGATCACGCGATAGAATATGCAATCACTGCCGGAAAAGGGGGTAAAGCTGCTGTCGGTGAAACTGGCCTCGCCTTCCAGTCCGGTCAAGGTGTCAGTGAGTTGGTTCCATGAGGCCAGGGGGGACTCGAGATCGGCTGATGCGACGACTGATTAAGAGGCCCAGCTCGTGGACAGGAGCATGAGGGACACTTGACCCGAGGCTGCATCCAGATTATTGGCCTGGGTCCGCCGCCTGCGTGTGGTTCTTGAGCGAAAAGCGTGGGAACAATTCTTTGAACCGGGGCAACCGATCTGTTGGCGCGGAGCGCTTTCTCGGCATGTAGAGCGGTATGATTGACCACGCGCAGTTTGAAAAGCTTTTGGGCATCTCCCCTCCGTGGA
>JANOAS010000271.1:0-6575 GCA_031411255.1 bacterium | reverse complement strand
CCGGAGCCTCTATATTTTGGTCCTGAGCGGACGTGGCGAGGGAGCACAGGAGGACGCGGAATACTGGCTGAAGCTGATGGCTGCGTATGCCAAGGGACGGGAGGCCGAGTGCGCGGATGAAATGCCGCCGGTCCTGATTTCCCTGAACCAGTGGGAAACGGGGGAAACGCGCCCGGTGGTGGACCGGGAGGCGCTCCAGGAGAAATACCCGTGGATCGCGGGCTGGGTGGAGACGGACTGCAAGACGGGGCTGGGGTTTGACCACGGGAAGGTGCGGCTGCCGGAGCGCCTGGCGGAGCTGGCGGGGCAGATGGAGTGGGTGCGCATGGGGTTCCCGGCCACCTGGCACAAGGCGAAGGAACATTTCTCGTCCATGGCGGAGTCCTATCTGTCCTTTGAGTCCTTCCAGTCCCTCGCCGTCGCCAGCGGCGTCCCCCCAAAAGAAACGCGCTCGCTCGCGGTAGTGCTACACCGGCTGGGGATCGCGCTGAACTACGGGGACGACCCGCGGCTGTGCGACACGACGGTGCTGAATCCGCACTGGGTGACGGGGACCATCTACAAAGTGCTGCGCCGGGCACCGCGGGAGACGGATGCGGTGATGACGCTGGAGCACGTGGCGGAGGTGCTGCCGGAGGAGCCGGCGGGGATGCGGGCGTATGTGGTGGAGCTGATGCGGAGGTTTGACCTGGCCTTTCCGCTGCCGGATGCGGAGAATGCGTGGCTGGTGCCAGCGCGGCTGCCGGAGGCGCAGCCGAAGGGAGTGGCGGAGGAGTTCGGACCGGAGGTGGCGGGGCTGACGCGGGTGAGATTTACGGTAAATCCGCTGCCGCGGATGATCCTGCCGAGCTTTGTGACGCGGACGCACATCCTGAGTGACGGTCTGGCGAAGGTGCGCTGGGCGAACGGGGCGGTGCTGGAGCTGGCCGGGGCAAAGGCGCTGGTGAAGGCGGACCACGCGGATCGCACGGTGACCATTTCCCTGAGCGGGGCGGAAAAGGACCGTCCGACGCTGGCCAGTGTGTGCCGGCGGGAGCTGGCGGAGCTCTTTAAAGAAATACCAGGCCTGAAGACGAAAGAGGAGCTGTTAGTGGTCCCCAAGGGCTGGGCGGAAGTGCCCCTTATGGAGCAAATGGAGAAGAAAGGTCTGCGGGAGATGGCCGTACTAGTGGATGATACGATGGAGATTGTGACCGTGCGCACGGAGCTGGACAAAATAAGCCCGCCGCCGGTGCGGGACGGGGCGGTGTGGAAGCCCTCGGTCTTTGTAAGCTACTCCCACACGGATGAACGGCTGAAGGATGAGCTGGTGATGCGCCTGAAGGTGCTGCAGGCGGGAGGCCTGGCCGGGGAGGTCTGGACGGACCGGATGCTGGAACCAGGCGAGGACTGGGATGCGGGGATCATACGCAACCTGGAGTCGGCGGATGTGCTGCTGCTCCTGGTGAGCAACGCGGCCCTGGCGAGCCACTACATCCAGAAGGTGGAGGTGACCCGCGCCCTGGCCCGGAACGCGGCGGGGACGGCGGTGGTGGTTCCGGTGATCCTGGAGCGCTGCCACTGGGAGGTGCTGCCCGAGCTGAAATCCCTGCAAGCCGTGCCGAAGAACGCGAAACCCGTCCGCGAATGGAATCCGCGCAATGCGGGGTGGTTCGACGTGATGGAGCAGCTGAAGCGGAAGATGGAGGCGATGCAGAAGCGGCGGTAGCCGGGGGGCACGGGCGGGCAGTGGGCACGGGGGGCGCGCAACAAGGCAAACCGCGAATGAACGCGAAGCAGCGCGAATGGACGCGAATAAGGAAGAAAAACGGGCGGGGTAAACCATGCTGACGCCGGAGTCGCCGGCCCAGGGAAAGCCTCCTGCCTTTTCATTCGCGTTTCTTCGCGGTTCCTTCTCCAGCCCCGAGCCCCACTTTTCCTAAATCGCCCGCTTGGCGGCTTTGGCGTTGGATTTCTCGACGTCTTTCCGGAGGGAGGCGGCTTTTTCGGTTTCGCCGATTTCCTTGTAGCAGGCCTCGACGACGGACAGGGCGGACATCTGGCTGGTGATGTCGAAGTAGTCGCCGCCGGCATCGACGTAACGGCGGAAGCTGGACTCCATGTCGTGGCAGGCTTTTTTGGCCACGTCGGGGGTGCCTTTGACGATCTTCCAGCAGTCCTTCGCCAGGACGCGGAAGACGGCGGGGTTTTTCCCGTGCTCGCGGTAGGCCTTGTCGTAGAGCTGGCGGGCGCCATCGAGGTCCTTTGCCTCGGCGAGGACTTTGGCCTGGCGCTCGACGGTCTTGGCGATCTGGGTGGCCTGGTCGACGGAGGTCTTTTCATCGGCCTTCTCCAGCCGGCGCTCGTCTTTTTTCAGCTCTTTCAAGACGAGCTTCATGTCCTGGCGGGGAAAGATGCGGGTCTCCTCGGCCTTCTTCGCCACGGCGAGCAGGTCGATGTCATCCTTGAACTCGCGCTTGAGCGAATCCACCACGGCCTGCCACTCGGCCACGGGGGCGTCGGGCAGGCGGGCGTCCATGAAGGCGAGGCGTGCAGTCCACGCCTTGGGCAGCTGGGGGTTTGCCTTGCACGCATGGGCAAAGGCGAGCCCGGCCTGAGGGGTCTGCCCGAGGGCGTCAAAGACGTCGCCAATCCAGACCAGGCGCAGGCCTTTCAGCAGGGCCTCGGGGGACTGGGTGCGCTTGTCACTGCGGCGGGTGAATTCCTGCTCGTTGCGGCCCTTGCCGGTCTGGGGATCACTCACATTCCCGAGCGGGTAGCCGCCATACCGGCCGGCGCTGGACCACTGGCCCTCGTCCGACATCCAGGTGACCCAGGCATGGGGCCCGCGGGATCCATCCCCGCCGACCTCCGCCGCCGGGATGCCCGCCGCACGGGCGGTGTTGGCGGAGAAATAGGCGCGGTCACTGCAGACGCCGCCTTTTTTCAGGATTTCCTCAAAGGTGTAGCTGTCGTATTTCGACGTCCCCTTCACCGCCTTTTCCATGTCATAGGGCACCTGGTCGTAGGTGGAACCCCAGTTTTTCTGCTTGTTGTTGAGCTTTTTCAGCGCCCACTCCAGCTCGCTGTCCGGCACGCGGGCGCAGACGGTCCAGACGAGATCCCGCGCGGCCATGTGGTGGATGGGGGGGCGAGGGCGCCGGCGCCGGCCTTGAGTTTATACCAGGAGTAGCGCTGGATGGCACTGACGGTCTGGGATTGCTTGTTCCAGTCAAACTTGAGCGGCTTTTCAAAAACCAGGGAGCAGGCCAGGGCGAGGGCGCTGAATTTCCCCCGGGCGTCCTTGTCCTCCAGCCAGAGGTCGGACCAGGTGTCGATGACCTCCGCCGCATTGTCCTCCGGCGTGACGGCGCCGAGGTAGGCCTCGCCCCCCTCCGGCTGGGTGAAGAGCCACTGGTGAAACTCGCGGGCGGCGCTCGCCTTGGTGATGGCTTTGAGGGCTTTTTCCGGCAGCGCCTTGATAAGCGCGTGCTGGATGACCGCCTCCCGCGCGGCGGGTTCGTCCAGCACTCCATCGTAGCCTTGGGGGCCGGAGGGCGTGCCGAGGGTCTTCAGCACGGGAGCCAGCGAGCGCTCCAGCAGGGAGGAAAAACTTTTCCACTGGCCGCCGTCGAGCGCGGCCTGGAGGGCGTCGGCACGGGCCTTCACCGCCGGGGCCTGGGTGGCGGCGGATCCAGTGAGAATGAGCAGAGCGGCGCTGTCGAGGTCAGCGGCCTTCACTCGGCGCTCCACCACGTCGGGGACAATCGCCGCCGGGGTGCTCGCGGTTTTCGAGGGGGCCTCCGCGACCTCCTTCGGCTCGGTCGTGGCGGCCACCTCTGGGCTCGGGGTTTCCACTGCACTGGCAGGCGCCGGCACGACTGCCGGTTTCGCCGCCTCCGCGCCAGGCTTGGGCGGGATGACCAGGGCAGGGCCCGGGGACGAGGCAGCCGCTGTCGCGGTCGGGGACGGGGCGGAAGGCTGGTTCAGCCACATGATCCCGCCCACAACGACTGCCGCCACGGCGGTGACAGCCCCCGCATTGATCCCGCCACCGCCCGGTTTTGAAACAGGCCGGTAGGGAGCGGCTCCGGGTTTCCGCCCGCGCGGTGAACGGGGTGGTGTGGGCTGCCGGGGAACGTTTGGCTTCTGCATGATGGCAGCACTATCAACACATCGCCCCGTTTGGCAAGCCTGCAATACAGCTCCGGAAATCCCCGCTGGCAGGCGGCTCCCCCTCCCCTACGGCAGCAGCACCCGGATCCGCCCGAAGATGCGCCCGGAGTGGGAGGAATACAGCGGCTGGACGAACCGGTAGCGCAGCAGGCCCGCTCCGACGGCGGCGGGCGCAGGCTCCGCGCCCGTCTCCAGCGTGCCGGGGCCAAACTCCACGTCCTGGGAAAACTCGCCCCGCAGCAGAAATCCGCCGGCCCGGTCTGCTGGCACATCCAAGACCAGGACGAGGCGGCCATCGGGCAGGCGCTCCGTCTGCCAGGCCCGGCCGCTGACAGCCTGGGGATCGCTCCCCTGGGCGTACTCCACGAGGTTGTTCAGCCCATCCCCGTCTGCATCCTCCAGCGCACCGGACAGCGGCTGCCCCGCCCCCCAGTTCGCCCCCTGCCACGCGCTGAAGGCCCCGTTCGGCGCGGGCAGGATGCTCAGAAACACGCGGCCCAAGGCCGGCAGGGCGGAAGTACCCAGAGAAACTTCAAAAACCCCGCTCTGCGTGGGCGTGCCGGAAATCACGCCTGTCTGCGCATTCATCCTCAAGCCCTCCGGCAGCTCGCTGGCCGTGTAAACCGGCGGGTCCAGCGGCCGGGCCGTGACCGGCACCGGGGTTCGGGAAAGGACAGCCTGGTGGGAAAAGGCAGCCCCCACATTCCCCAAGGCAGAGGACGGGCAGCTTTGGGACCAGACGGAAACGAGAGCAAGCGAATGTACCCTGCCCGCCGCGATGGCCACCACGCTGCCCAAGCCGACGGGCACGGTCGTCTGGCCAGAACTGTTCCATCCCCAGGCGGCGATGGTGCCATCGCTCCTCAAGGCAAGGGAATGGCCACCGCCCGCCGCGACGGCCACCACTCTACCTAGGCCGACTGGCACTGCCGTCGAGCCAAACCAGTTGTAGCCCCAGGCGACGACGCTACCATCGCTCTTCAAGGCAAGGGAATGGTAGGCACCCGCCGCGACGGCTACCACCCCGCCCAATCCACTGGGCACGGACGTCTGGCCAGCGTCGTTCCGTCCCCAGGCGACGACGCTGCCATCGCTCTTCAAAGCAAGGGAATGCTCCCCCCCAGCCGAGATGGCAACCACCCCGCCCAGACCGGCTGGCACTGCCGTCTGGCCATAATTATTCACTCCCCAGGCGACGACGGTGCCATCGCTCTTCAAGGCAAGGGAATGGTTGTTCCCCACCGCAACCGCCACCACTCCGCTCAGGCCACTGGGCACGATGGTCTGGCTATACCCCGCGACGACGGTACCATCGCCCTTCAATGCAAGAAGCTCGCAGCCGCCCAAAGCGATGGCCACCACTCCGCCCAACCCGTCGGGTACGCTCAGGACGCTGGCTGCATTCTGTCCCCAGAGGACGACGCTGCCATCACTCTTCAAGGCCAGGGAAAAGCCGCTGCCTGCACCCGCCGCGACGGCTGCCACCCCGCTCAGGCCGAAGGGCACGGTTGTCGGACCAGCAGTGTCTGAGCCCCAGGCGGTCACCGTCTGGCCGCGAGCTGTGCCCCGGAGGGAGAGCATCCCTGCGAGGAGGAGAAGGAGGAGCCATCCCAGATGGACGGCGGATGCGGCTTTGGGGGCTCGGGCTGCTTTTGTTTTCATGGTGGGAGGTGGGATGGGGGGACAGGCTTTCCTGGACGCGCCACCCTGGCGTGTCCTTCAAGCCTGCTGCCGCCATTAAATCAACCCTTCACCGTCGCGTCGACGTTTATCTTGTGGAATTTGTCGCGACAACGCACTTTTGAACCCGCCCGTCTCAGCCGCCTCCAGGAAAGATCCTCCGAGCTGGGGTGAGCTGATTTTCGTGATCAATCCCTGTCCGGTTTCCCAGGGATGGGAAATTGGCTTGCTGCGTCCTCGTAGCCCCTGTTGGTTGGCGGATGGAAGTCCCCCCGCCCGAGCCGCCGCCTCCAGCTTCGCCGCTCGAAGAGGATGTTTGCGTTCACATTTTCACCGTCTCCGCCGCCATGGTGGGGGTGTGTCTGACGGTCATCGGCCTCGTCCGCATCGTCATCACCTCCCAGCGGGCCGACACGCTGGCGGACGACTTCCTCGCCGGGGACGCCGTCCTTTTCCTCATTTCCTGCCTCTTTGCCTACTGGGCCCTCAGGACCCGGAGCACCCGCCGCATGCACAGGATCGAGCGGGTGGCTGATGGTGTCTTCATCCTCGCGCTGTGCGTCATGGTCTTCATCTGCGGCTACATCACCTACGCGATTGCCCGCTAGTGTGCTGCCTGAGAAATAACTAGACAGAACTACTTTTTCCGCTAAGATCCCGTGCATGTCGCGACCCATCAGCACTTTGCCGGTAACGCTGGAGCAGCGCAGCTCACTGCGGAAGATCATCAACGCCAGGAC
>JANOAS010000270.1:0-11925 GCA_031411255.1 bacterium | reverse complement strand
TCACGGCACCACGGCGTCCTTCGGATCGGGTTTGCGTTCGATGTAGAGGTCGACTTGCTGGCCGACGTAGAGGGGTTTGCCGGGGCGCTGGGGGAGCTGGAAGATGACCTGGAGGACGCGGGTGTCGACGCGCTCGGTGCTCTCTCCTGTGAGGGATTTTTTGGGAACGACGTAGGGGTCGATGCGGAGGAAGGTGAGGGGGAGGGGATCCTGGGTGTAGCCTTTGAGGTAGGCGGTGGCGGGGGCGTTGGTGGTGATGAGGGGGGCGTTTTGTTCGTCGACGTCGGCGCGGACCTGGAGGGTGTCGATGTCGCCGAGGACCATGAGGGGCTCGGGCGGGTTGACGGCGGCGTATTCGCCCTCGCGCAGGCTGAGGCGGAGGATGGTGCCGTCGCGGGGGGATTTGACGGTGAGGACGTCGATGATGGTGCGGGCCTCGGCGAGGGCGGATTCGGAGGCGGCGATGTCGGCCTCGATCTTGGCGCAACGGGCGGCCCAGTTTTGCTTGAGGAAGCCCTTGTTCTCGGCGTCGGCGGTGCTGCCGGCTCCGGTTTTGGCGAGGGTGGTGGCGCGCTGGGCTTCGGACTCGGCGTTTTCGAGGAGGACTTTCTCCGCAGCGAGGGAGGCGCGGCCGACGGTGATCTGGGTCTCGAGGCTGGCGGCGCGGGCGCGGGCCTCGCGGTCGTCGAGCTGGAAAAGGGGATCGCCGGATTTCACGCGGGAGCCGACCTGGACGTGGACGCGGGTGACGAGGCCGGGCTTGGACGTGGCGACGGCGACGTTTTCCCGGGCGGCCTCGATGATGCCGGTGGCGGCGACGCTGACGGGGTAGGGGGAGCGGGAGGGCTGGACGGTGGGGGGCTTTTCGGGCGGGCGCTCGGCAGATTTGCCGACGACTTTGACGCAGGCGATGACACCGGCGATGGCTGCGAGGAGGGCGAGGTATTTCAGCATGGGAAGATGGGGTGGAAAAGGGTGGGGGCGTGGCGGGTCATTCGCCGTGCTGGCGGGCGTCGGCTCCGGTGAGGACGCGGAGGACGCGGCCGTCCTCCATTTCCGACCGGCGGTCGGCGAACTCGTAGACGCGGGGGTCGTGGGTGACGACGAGGACGGCGCGCTCGGGACCGCGGGCGACGGACTGGAGGAGTTCCATGATCTTGTGCCCGGTCTCGCGGTCGAGGGCGGAGGTGGGCTCGTCGCAAATGATGAGCGGCGGGTCGTGGACGAGGGCGCGGGCGATGGCGACGCGCTGCTGCTGGCCGCCGGACAGATTGCGCGGGAGGTCGCGCTCGCGTCCGCCGAGGCCGACTTGGGCGAGCAGCTCGGTGGCGCGGCGCTCGGCCTTGCGGCGGCCGGAGCCATTGAGCAAAAGCGGGACGCTGACGTTCTCCGCCAGGGTGAGGGTGGGGATGAGGTTGAACTGCTGAAAGATGAAGCCGATGTGCTCGCGCCGGAAGCGGGTGACAGCCCCTTTTTTCATGGTGGAGAGGGCCTGGCCGAAGACGGTGACCACGCCCGCATCCACGGCCAGGGTGCCGGCGATGACGCTGAGCAGGGTGGTCTTTCCACAACCTGAGGGGCCGGTGATGAGGTGCAGCTCTCCGGCGAAGGCGGTGAAATCCGTGCCCTTGAGGGCGAGGGCGCGCGCCTCCCCCTTGCCGAAGCCCTTCTCCAGGGCGGCGACCTGCACGACGGCGGCGGCGTTGAGTTTTTCGTTCATGGTCAGCCGCGGAAGACGATGGCAGGCTCGACGCGGCGCACCTTGAGCACGCCGAGCAGCCCGGCCAGGAGGCAGATGAGGGTGACGAGGACGGCGACGCCGACGGGAAATTCCCAGCGCATGTTGAAGGGGGGCTCGCCTTTTTTCAAGGTGCCGAGGCCGAAGACGGCGGCGAGGCCGACGCCGATGCCGTAGCCGAGCAGGCCGACGGTGAGGGCCTGGAGGAGGATCATGCGTGTCAGGAGCCAGTCGCTGGCGCCCATGGCCTTCAGCGCGCCGAGGTGCTTCAGGTTTTCCAGGACAAAGGTGTAGAACGTCTGCCCGACGACGGCGGTGCCGACGAGGAAACCAAGGATGACGACGGTGCCGAAGCTGAAGGGGATGCCGGTGTTCTTGAAATACCAGATGAGGGTGGATTTCTCGAACTCGGGCTCGGTGTAGGCCTTGAGCCCGGTGGCGGCCTCGATGGCGCGGGCGGATTCCTCCGCCGTCCAGCCCAGGGCGGGCTCGGCGAGGACGCAGGAGAGCATTTTCCGCTGCTTGGGGGCAAACTGGAGGGCCTGGTCGTAGGTGGTGAAGATGTAGGGGTAGCCGAAGAAGTGCTTCTGCGTGGTGCAGAGGCCGACGACGCGGGCCTCGCGGTCGTTAATCTCAAAGACATCGCCCACCCCGAGCGGCTTTTTCCCGTCGACCTTGAGTTTTTTCTCCGCCTCCTGGTCGATCATGACGCAGTTCGGCAGGCGGATGTCCTCCAGCAGGCCCTCGCGGATGGCGGACGGGGCGCCGACGAGGGTGGCGGAGTCCAAGCCGATGCACATGACTGGCTTGAAATTTCCATCCGAGAGCCTGGCCTGGAGGATGCCGGCATACATGGGCACGGCCCAGGCGACGCCCTCCACGGAGCGGACGCGGCTGACGTCCGTGTCGCGCAGGGGTTTGAGTTCGTTGGCCTGCTCCACCTTGTGCTCCACGACCCAGATTTTGGCGTGGATGTTGCGCAGGTGGCTGGTGGTCCAGGACATGAGCCCCCAGAAAACCGAGGACTGCTGGGTCATGAGGAACGAGGCAAAAACCACGCCCATCAGGAGCATGATGAACTTGGCCCGGTCCCCGAAGAGCATTTTCAGGGAGAGGTGGAACATGTGAGCGCCGGACATTACGCACACTGCGGGGCAGGGGAAACGGGGAAATGAGAGGATCGGTGGCAGCGCCTTCCCCACCCGGCAGCCCGGCAATCCCAGGCGGCCTCATCCAATCCTTTAGGACAGGTTCCGGCCCTGCGACGCACCGGCTGGTTTGACTTTACCGGGGCTGGATAAATGGTTATTGCGCCTCGTTCTGGTTTTCCGAACGCAGCGGCTCCTCCACGCCGCTGTCGCCCTGCCACCCGCTCTCCCCATTTTCCCATCACACATGAAATCCTCCCACCAACTCCCCTGGGTCGCCGCCATCCTGCTGGCCGGCCTCGTTACTGTCCGGGCATCGTCGCCGGACTTGAAGAACATCATGCCTCGCGGCGGGCTGCGCGGCACGGAGGTGGAATTCAAGCTTGGCGGCGACCGACTGAAGGACGCGGCCGAGATCATGCTCTATGACAGTGGCGTGGTGGTGAAGGAGATGAAGCCTGCGGAGGACGGAAAATCAATCGCCCTGAAGCTGGCGCTGACGCCCGGAGCGACGCTGGGCGAGCACTACCTGCGCGTGCGGACGGCGTCCGGGCTCAGCCAGGTGGAGACTTTCTGGGTGGGGCAGTACCCGTCGGTGGATGAGAAGGAGCCGAACAGCCTGTTCACCACGCCGCAGGCGGTGGCGCTGAACTCCACGGTGGCGGGAACGGTGGAGAATGAGGACGTGGACTACTACACGGTGGAGGCGAAAAAGGGCCAGCGGCTGAGTGTGGAGGTGGAGGGCATTCGTCTGAGCGGGGCCTTCTACGACCCCTACGTGGCCATCCTGAACAAGGACCGGTTCGAACTGGCCGCTGCGGATGACACGCCGTTGCTGGTGCAGGACTGCTATGCGCAGATCATTGTGCCCGAGGACGGCACCTACACCATCCAGGTGCGGGACAGCGCCTACACCGGAAGCGGCGGCTGCCGTTACCGGCTGCACGTCGGCTCATTTCCCCGCCCCTCCATGGCCTACCCGGCCGGGGGAAAAATCGGGACGGAAGTGGACGTGAAGCTACTGGGTGACAAGGGGGGCGAGCTGACACGCAAGGTGAAGCTGCCAGCCGAGTCGACGGACAAATTTCCGCTCATTGTGGATGTGGACGGCCAGTTTTCCCCCTCCCCGGTGTGGATGAGGGTGAGCGAGCTGGAGAATGTGCTGGAGTCCGAGCCAAACAACGAGGGGACGAAAGCGACCGCGACGGCGCTGCCGCTGCCGCTGGCCTTCAACGGCATCATTCAGGAGGCGAAGGACGAAGACTGGTTCAAGTTCACCGCGAAAAAGGACCAGAAGTTCACCTTCCTCGCGCACTGCAAGTCAATCCGCTCGCCGCTTGACCCGGTGATCCACATCCTGCAGGCCGCGGACGGCAAGTATCTGGCTGGGAACGATGACGGGCAGGGACCGGACTCGAAGATGGACTGGACCGCTCCGGCGGACGGCGACTACTGGCTGAAAATTCACGACCACCTGCTGCGGGGCGGGCCGGATTTTGTCTACCGGGTCGAGGCGACGACGGCGGTGCCTTCGCTCACGCTGACGACTCCGGAATTTGCCCGGTACGACTACCAGTCCCGCCAGACGGTGCCGCTGGCCAAGGGGAATCGCATGGCAATGGTGGTGAATGCGAACCGGGCCAACTTTGGCGCGGATGTGCTGCCCGAGTGCCCGGACCTTCCCGCCGGGGTGAAGCTGCTGGCGAGCCCGATCCCGGGAAACACGGGCACCTACACCGTGGTGTGGGAGGCCGCGCCGGATGCGCCGCTGGGCGGGAAATTGATCGACCTGATCGGCCGCTCGGCGGACCCGAAGGTGCCGGTGGTGGGCCACTGGCGCCAGGTGCTGAACCTGATGATGGGCGAGCCAAACAACACTCCGTATTACTCCTCCACCGTGCACAAGCTGGCGATGGCGGTGGTGGACGAGGTGCCATTCAAAATCGACATCGATCCGCCGAAAGTGCCTCTCGTTCACAATGGTACGATGAACCTGCGCGTTTTTGTCACGCGGAAGGAGGGGTTCAAGGCCGCAGTCACGGTGCGCATGCTGTGGTTCCCGCCGAACATCGGGGGGCAGGGGACCGTGGCCATTCCGGAGGGGCAAAACGAGGTGATGTACGCCCTGAATGCCAACGGCAACGCCGAGGTGAAGACGAACAAGATTTGCGTGGTGGGCGAGTCCGATGCCGGCGCCGGCCCCATCCTGGCCAGCTCGGCCATGACGGACCTGGCCGTCGCACCACCCTACCTGGGCATGAAGATCGACCTGGCCGCACTGGAGCAGGGGAAGGGAGGAGACGTGATCTGCAAGCTGGACTGGACGAAGCCCTTTGAAGGCAAAGCCAAGCTCATCCTGCAGGGTCTGCCCGCGAAGGCCACTGCGCCGGAACTGATGATCGGCAAGGACGACAAGGAAGTCCACTTTGCCGTGACCACGGCGGCGGACACCCCGGTGGGCCAGCACAAGCAGCTTTTCTGTTCCCTGGAAATTCCGGAGGCCGGGGTGAGCATCCCGCACAATGTCGGTCATGGTGGCGTGCTCCGTGTCGATGCGCCGCCGCCTCCGCCGAAAAATCCCGCTCCCGCCGCCGCTGCGCCCGTGGCAGCTGCCGCACCGCCGCCCGCTGCCCCGCCAGCCGGACAACCGGTCAAGCAGCTCTCGCGTCTCGAAAAACTCCGGCTCGAAGCCGCCGGCAAAAAGTAAACAACCGTGTGCTCCCGCCCCGCTCCCGCTCTGAAGTCCGTAAAAACTGGCAGCTCGCTTTCGCCATTGGCCTCCTCGTGGCTGGCGGCTCGGGTGTCCGGATTTACGGCGTGCAGAGCAGCTGGGCGGACTGGCAGCGGGAAACTCCCGGCGCCCTGGCCGTCGAGAATGAACACAACCGGACCAAAGTCCTGCAGGACACCGTATTTTTCGGCAGCCTCGGCGGCGTCGCGCTCGTAGTCGCCGGCGTCGCCCTCACCAAACTCCTCTTTTCCTGAACAGCAGTCCCTCCCTTTTTCACCATGCTCCACACCCGCCTTACCCTCACCCTCGGCACGATCCTCGCGGCAAGCCTGCCCGCAGCGGCTGCGCCCGACTTTGCCAAAGACATCCAGCCTGTGCTGGAGAACAGCTGCGTGAAGTGCCACAACGACGCCAAAGCCAAGGGCAAGCTGGCGCTGCACGCGAAGGACAAGGCGCTGAAGGGCGGCGACACCGGTCCGGCCTGGGTGGCGGGAAAACCGGAGGAAAGCCTCCTGATCAAGCGCGTCCTGCTTCCCGAGACTGAGGATGAAGCCATGCCGCCCAAGGGCAAGGGCGAGCGGCTGAATCCGGGCCAGGTGGAGGCGCTCAAGCAGTGGGTGGCCGCCGGAGCCGTGTGGCCGGACGGCGTGGTGCTCAAGGAAAAGGAGGTACGTCCGCCGGTCGATCCGAAAGACGGGGAAAACCTCGTTTCCATTTCTGTGTTTCCTCCGGCCATCGGGCTGGAAACGAAACGGGACAGTCAAAATGTGATCGTCATGGCCAAATACGCCGATGACACCACCCGCGACGTCACGAAGAAGGTCGATCTGACGGTGGCGAATCCCGCCCTCGTCAAGCAGACCGGCACGTCGTTTGCCCCCGTGGCGGACGGCGAGACTGTGGTGAAGGCGAGCTTTTTCGGAAAGACGGCGGAGGTTCCTGTGAAAGTGGCGAGCGCCACGGCGGAGCGGCCGATCAGCTTCCGGCTGGACGTGATGCCCGTCTTCATGCGGAGCGGGTGCAACACCGGTTCCTGCCACGGCGCGGCCCGCGGCCAGGACGGGTTCCGGATTTCCCTCTTCGGGTTCGACCCTGCCGGGGACCACAACCGCATCACCCGCGAGATGGGCAGCCGCCGGATCAATCTGGCCCTGCCTGCGGAGAGCATGATGGTCGAGAAATGCACCGGAGCCGTGCCGCATACGGGCGGGAAAATCTGGGAGCCGGGTGACCAGTATTACAACACCGTGGTCGAGTGGCTGACTGCCGGCGCGCCGAATGATGATGTGGCCAAGGTGGCCAAGCCCGTCTCCATGGAGGTCTATCCGAAGCAGATGGTGCTGGAGGGGGCGGACGTGACCCAGCAGATGACGGCGGTGGTGAAATACTCCGACGGCACAGACCGCGACGTCACGAGCCTGGCGGTCTTCATGTCCAGCAATGCGCCGACGGCCAGTGTGGACCAAAATGGACTGATCACGACCCACTCGCGCGGCGAGGCTTTCGTCATGGCGCGGTTCGCCACCTTCACCATCGCAAGCCAGGTCATCGTCATCCCGAAGAACCTCCAGTACACCCGGCCGGTGGTCGCAGAGGCGAACTACATCGACAAACTGGTCAACGACAAACTGCACAAGCTGCGGGTCATCCCAAGCGGCGACTGTGACGACGCCACCTTCCTCCGCCGCGCCTATGCCGACGTCGTGGGCCTCCTGCCGGAAAAGGCGGACTTCGACAAATTCATGGCCCGCACCGAGCCGAACAAGCGGGAGCTGCTCATCGACGAACTGCTGGGGCGGAAGGAATTCATCGAGCTGTGGGTCATGAAATGGGCCGAGCTGCTCCAGATCCGCACGAACCCGACCAACCAGGTCAGCTACAAATCCAGTCTGCTGTATTTCAACTGGCTGCAAGAGCGGATAGCGAACAACGTGCCGATGAACAAGATCGTGCAGGAGATCCTCTCGGCCAACGGCGGCACGTTCTCCAGCCCGGCGACGAACTATTACCAGATCGAAAAAGAGACGCTGAAACTGACGGAAAACCTGGCCCAAGTTTTCATGGGCATGCGCATCCAGTGCGCCCAGTGCCACAACCATCCGTTCGACCGCTGGACGATGGACGACTACTACGGGCTGGCGGCGTTTTTTGGCCAGATCGGGCGGAAGCCCTCGGAGGATCCGCGCGAGCTGGTCGTCTTCAACAGCGGCGGCGGGGAGGTGAAGCACCTCGTGGACGGGCGGAACATGAAGCCGAAATTCCTCGGTGGTGCCGAGCCTGATCTGAAGCCGGGCGACGACCGCCGCGCTTCGCTGGCCGAGTGGCTGGCCTCGCCCCAGAACCCGTTCTTTGCGAAAAACCTCGCCAACATTGTCTGGGCCCACTTCTTCGGCATGGGAATCATCGACCCCGTCGACGATGTGCGAGTCTCGAACCCGCCGTCAAACCCGGAGCTGATCGAGGAGCTGGGGAAAAAGTTTACCGAGTACAACTACGACTTCAAGCGTCTGGTGCGTGACATTTGCCTGAGCAAGACCTACCAGCGGACGACGCGGGTGAATGACAGCAATGCGCAGGACGAGCGGAATTTCGCCCACTCGCTCATCCGTCGTCTGCGGGCCGAGGTGATGCTGGACGCCATCAGCCAGGTGACGGACACGAAAAACAAGTTTCAGGGGCTGCCGCTGGGCGCCCGCGCGGTGCAGATCGCCGATGGCAACGTGAGCAACTACTTCCTGAAGACCTTCGGTCGTGCGGAGCGTGCCACAGTGTGTTCCTGCGAGGTGAAGATGGAGCCCAACCTTTCCCAGGCGCTCCACCTGCTGAATGGGGACACAACGGCCAGCCGGATCGGCGCGGGCAAGGTGGTGGAGACTCTGCTGAAGGGCGGGGCCACCCCGGAGGCCGTCATTGAGGACCTTTACATCCGGTGCTTTGGCCGGAAGCCATCCGCCAGTGAAATAGAAGGCCTGGCAAAATCCGTGAACGAAACGCCGGACAAGAAGCAGCAGGCACTTGAAGACGTCTTCTGGGCTCTGCTCAATTCAAAAGAATTCATGTTCAATCACTAAAGCGCCAGGAAATACGCTGCCATGAAACGACTGCTGCTCACTCTTGCCTTTCCCGCCGCTGCCGGGTTCACCCCCGCTTTCGGCGAGGAGAAGATCAACTTTGCCGATCACGTGCGTCCGATTCTCGAGAGCGCCTGCCTGAACTGCCACAACCCTGACAAGAAGAAGGGCGGCTTGGACCTGACGACGTACGTCGCCACGATGACGGGCGGCAGCTCCGGGGAGGTCGTGACCTCGGGAAACTCGGCGGACAGCCGCCTGCACAAGTCTATCATCCGGCCCGCGGACCCGGCCATGCCTCCGCAGGGGTCGCCGCTGAGCGCAAAGGAAGTGGAGATCATCGCAAAGTGGATCAACGGAGGCCTGCTGGAGACGGCTACTGGTGTGGCGAAGAAGGCGAAGAAGCCGGCTTTTGACATGCAGATCGCCAGTGTGGGCACCGGCAAGCCGGAAGGCCCGCCGCCGATGCCGGAGAACCTGCTGCTTGAGCCCGTGGTCCGCACGTCGCGCGCCAGCGCCACCGCCGCCATGGCCAGCAGCCCGTGGGCGCCGCTGGTCGCCATCAGCGGGCAGCACCAAGTCCTGCTTTACAACACGGACACCCTGGAACTCGCCGGTGTCCTGCCCTACAAGGAGGGGTTTGTCGAGTCTCTGAATTTCAGCCGAAACTCCCAGCTGCTGTGCGCGGGCGGCGGGCGTCCTGGCAAGAACGGCAAGGTGGTCGTGTGGGACGTGAAATCCGGACGGCGCGTCATCGAGGTGGGCGAGGAGCTGGACACGGTGCTGGCCTCTGACATATCCGCCGATCAGGTCTACGTGGCCATTGGGGATTCCTCCCGCCGGGTGAAGATCTACAACACCGCGACCAACGAGCTGGTGAAGGACATCAAGAAGCACACCGACTGGGTGACGGCGGCGCAGTTCAGTCCGGACGGCGTGCTCCTCGCCTCCGGAGACCGTGCCGGCGGCCTGTTCGTCTGGGAGGCGAAGAGTGGAAGCGAATTTTACACCCTCTCCGGCCACACCGGCGGGATCACTGCGGTGACGTGGCGTGACGATGCGAACATTGTGGCCAGCGCCAGCGAGGACGGGACCATCCGCCTCTGGGAAATGAACGAGGGCAAGGAGGTCAAGAAGTGGAACCACGGCGGACCGGTGCTGAGCCTGAACTTCACGCACGACGGCCGGCTGGTTTCCTGCGGACGGGACTACAAGGTGAAGGTCTTTGGCCAGGACGGCGCCCAGCAGGCGGAGGCCAAGGACTTTGCCGATCTGCCCCAGGCGGCCTGTTTTTCGAACGACGGCAGCAAGTTCATCGTAGGGGACTGGAGCGGCGCGGTGAGCGTGTGGAATGCGAAGGACGCCAAAAAGATCGGTGAGATGAGCGCGGCGCCGCCGACCATCGACGAGCGGCTGGCCGTGCTGAAGCCGGAGATGGCGAAAACCGAGTCCACCATGGTCGAAGCGAAGACCGCCATGGGGTCCATGGCCAGTGGCATGGCCGAGGTGCAGGGGAAAATGGACAAGTCAAAGGGGGCCATCATGGCCTTCTCCACGACTTCGGCTGAGGTGGAGAAAACTCTGGCCGGAGCGAAGGCTGCCGCGGCCGAGCTGCTGGCGCGATTGAACACGCCCATGCCCGCCACCCCGCCCGCTCCGGATCCGGCGAAGCCGTCCATGGACATGGGCACGGCAGTCGCATTGGCGAAGGACTACAAGGCGCTGGTCGAAACTGCCAAAACCTCCGTCGGCGGCCTGAGCGGCCAGATTGGCGGGATGGCCAATGATTTCAAAGCCATGCCCGGCCAGATCGCCGGCCATGTGCAGGCGGTGAAATCGTCAGAGGCCACCGTAGCCGAGATGCAGAAAAAGCAGGCCGAAGCCCAGAAGACGGTGGAGGCCGCCGCCGCCGCGCTCGATGGCCACAAGAAGAGCGTGGCCCGCTGGGAGGCGGCCAAGGTGAACGTCACCATCTTCCAGCGCCGCGAGGAACTGGCAAAACTGACGGCCAAGCTGGAGGAAGCCGCCGCCGACCTGGCTGACCGCGAAAAAGTGATCGCCAGCACGCCAGCCGCCCTCGCCGCAGCTCCCGAGCCGGAAAAAGCCGCGCTTCAGAAAAAACTGGACGCCGCCAATGCCGGCCTGGCCGAATTGAAGAAGTCAAAGGCCGACCTCGACGCCCAGGTTGCCTCGACCAAGACAGCCATCGACGCCGAGACGGCCAAGTACCTTTCCATGCTGCCGAAGTGAGTCCCGGATGGACACAGGCGGCGCTGCTTGTGTTCTGGAGCTTTTTACGTTTTGCCTCTCTGCGGCAGGGCGGAAACGACGGTGCAGGCTGCCCTTCTTGCCGACGACAGGCACATGCAGGGACTTTAGAAGCAGGCGTGCTGCCCCAGCCGGGCGGGGCGTGGACAGGGGTGGACTGGCTGAGAGTGGTTGCGAACAGCCCAAGCCGGGTCGTGAGTGAAGTTGTTTCCCACCAAAATGACCAGACTCACCCTGCCCGCACTCGCGTTTCTTTTCACCTGCGCTCCTGCAGTTTTCGCAGCGGGGCTGGAGCGGGTGGCGTACCGGCATGAGGGGTTGGTGGTGGACCTGGGGGTGGGGCTTTGGGCGTGGCCGCTGCCGATGGATTTCGACGGGGACGGGGACTATGACCTGGTCGTGAACTGCCCGGACAAGCCGTCAAACGGGGTGTGGTTTTTCGAGAACACGACGGGCGACACGGCGAAGGAAAAGATGCCCGTGTTCAAGCCGGGGCGGCGGATCAGCAAGGGTCTGCAGAATGTGCAGGTGAGCTGGGTGGATGGAAAGCCGAGGGTTCTCTCGCCAGGGATGGAGTATCCGGATTTTCTGAAGTCGGGGCTGGAAAAGGGGAGGGCGCTGCCTCTGCCGGCGAATGTGCACCCGAACAAGGTACGTGGGAACATGTGGCGGATGGCGGACTATGACGGGGACCACCAGCCGGACTTGATCATCGGCGTGGATGACTGGACTGACTACGGCTGGGACAATGCCTACGATGCGACGGGACGCTGGACGCGTGGGCCGCTCCGGGGGTTTGTCTATTTTGCACGGAATACGGGCACGGCGGCGGCACCGGCGTATGCGCAGCCCATCCGGGTGCTAGCGGGGGAGGTGCCGCTGGAGACATTTGGCTGGCCGTCGCCGAGTCTGGTGAACTTCGATGACGATGATGACCTGGACCTCGTCTGCGGGGAGTTTCTGGACGGG
>JANOAS010000269.1:0-9962 GCA_031411255.1 bacterium | reverse complement strand
CACGTTCGAGGACGCGCTCGCCCTCGGCGCCATGGACGGAGCGGCACGCCCGGTGCTCCTGGAGTTCACCACCGCCACCGGCCAGGTAAAACAAAATCCAGCCTCCCTGCGCCAGCCGGCGGTGCTGGCGTCCCTGCGGGACATCATCAAGCGCCAGCCCAACCACCTCTCGGCCAAAATCCTGCTGATGATCGCCGAGGGCCGCCTGCCCCAGCGGCTCAGCCCGGCGGGATCCCTGAACGCGGTGGATGTGGCCGTCCAGGACATCGTCAAAAGCACGATGCACGACCTCACGACGGCCAGCGTCCTGGACAGGAACTCGATCAGCAAGGCCCGTGTCGCCCTGCGCCAGATCAAGGACAAGCTGGACCCGCGCACCGTGCCCGTGGCCTCCGCCTGGATCGCCTGGAGCGAGGCCGCAGACCGCCTGTCCGGCCTGACCGTCAAACAGGAATCCGCCGTGCGCAAAGCGCTCGAGGACATCAACGCCACCGCCCGGGCCGCCCGAGACGCCGGTACAAAACTCATGCAAAACGCGGAGTTCAACGAGGACCTGAAACGCTGAGCAGCTGCCGGACCGGCCCTACCCCTCGCGGAGAAACCCGGTGAGAGGACTGGTCGCGGAGGCCCCGGTCAGGGACTCCGGCAGCCCGATTTCCCACGCCCGGCGTGCGGCGGAAATGGTGTCGCGGAAGCACTCCGCCATGCCCACAGGATCCGGGGCGATGGCGATGGCGGTGTTGATGAGCACGGCATCGGCCCCCAGCTCCATCGCCTGCGCGGCGTGGCTCGGCAGGCCCAAGCCGGCGTCGATGACCACGGGCACGCTGGCCTGCTCGATGATGATCTCGATCTGCCGCCGCGCCTCGATGCCGCGGTTCGACCCGATGGGGCTGCCCAGCGGCATCACCGTGGCCGTGCCCGCGTCCTGCAGGCGACGGGCCAGCACGGGATCGGCATTGATGTAAGGCAGGACGACAAAGCCCTCTTTCACCAGGATTTCCGCCGCCTTCAGCGTCTCGATCGGGTCCGGCAGCAGGTAGCGCGGGTCCGGATGGATCTCGAGCTTCACCCATTTCGGCAGGCCCGCACTCACCGCCAGACGCGCCAGGCGCACCGCCTCCTCCGCGTTCATCGCCCCGCTGGTATTGGGCAGGAGCAGGTATTTTTCCGGATCAATGAAGTCCAGAATGTTGGCAAACGGGTCCTTCTTTCCACTCAGGTCCGCCCGGCGCAGGGCGACGGTGACAATCTCCGCCCCGGATGCCTCCAGCGCATCCCGCATGGCCTCGTTTGAGGAAAACTTGCCCGTTCCCACCAGCAGGCGGGAGCGGAACGTGCGTCCGGCTATGGTCAGCGACATGGGGGAAGATTACAGCCCGACACGCTGGAACAGCTCCGGCAGGCCCAGTTGAAGGCCGATGTAGAAATCGCTAAAAATTCCGTAGCGGGCGCTCACCTCGTCGAAGCGCATTTCGTAAACGATGGCCTTGATCTCAAAAGTGTCCTTCGCCTGCAGCGTCACGAACCACTCGTGGTCCTCAAAGCCGGTCGATCCCGTGATCAACTGCCGGATTTTCCCGGCATACTTCCGCCCCGTCACCTGGTGACCGCCCATCAGCCTGTGGCGGTCGGCAAAGGGGAGGCTGAACCAGTTGTCCGCGCCATCGCGCTTTTTGCTCATCGGGTAAAAACAGAACACCGGCCAGTCAGACATGTTCGGGTACAGGCGGTCCTCGTAGTACTTCTTCATGTGGGCCTCCCACTCCGCCAGCTTCGTGGCGAATTCATCGCTCGTCTCGTCCAGCCCTTCCGCCTTCATCGCGGCAGCCTTCTGGTCTTTGGTCTGCGTGTACTCGCTCCACTCCGTCATGGAAAGGTAGCTGTACACCGGCTGCAGCACCCCGGGCCCGAGCCCGAGGCTCAGGCGCTTCTCCGCCTCATTGGCTGCGTGCAGATCCCCGCACAGCAGCATGAACCCGATGTCCGCCTTTGGCGTCACCATGCTGAAGGCCAGCAGCTGCGTCTTTTCCCGACCGCGGATTTCCTCCACCAGCGTCGTCAGGGCCGCTTTGGCTCCGGTTCGTTCCTGGGGTGACATCATGGACCACCTCACGTGATCGATGGCGTAGAAAAGGTGGAGGACGTACCAGCCCTCCTTCGGCTGCAGAGTTGTCGGTGTTTCGCTCAAGGCTGTGTGTAGGTTGGGTTGGAAAAAGGTGTGTCTCAGCTGCAACGGCTGCGGATTAATCCTGACGGCGGGTTTCTATCTCGACGAACCCCAGATTCTGCCACGGGCCCTTCGAGTAGTCGGCCCCTTCCTGGAGGCGGATCTTCCAGACGCCCTCGGTGCCGGTCCGGTAGGCCAGGTAGCGTGCAGTGGACTCAAATCCCTGCGTGCCCAGCAGCGTCACCTCGTCCCCGTTCACCACTTCCCCCCGTCCGGAGTCCTTCGGATGCCCGCCCTTGAATTCTATCGTCGCCACATCCCCGCGGATTTCGCCCTCACTGTCCATGAACTGGACACGCACAAAACCATCCTGCACCGTGCCGGCATCCACGGTGAACGTCGCAAAGGGAACCACCGTTCCTGCGGCCTTCCCGGCTTTTTTCTCGCGCCAGCCGGAGGAAAAAGTCTTGATCGTGACCAGCTTTCCCTTCACCGGCAGGCTGAGCGTGTGAACCGCCACCACCCGGCTCGATTCCGGCGCCGCGCCGTAGATCCACTTGCGGAAATACACCACGCCCACCAGCAAAATGAGGCCAAACGCCGCCAGGGAGATCAACTCGGGACGCCCCAGTTTCACCACAGGCCCCGGCACTGCTGCGGTGGCAGGCTCCTCTTTTTTCGGTTTCGCCTCCCGGCTCACTGGGGCGCCAGTTTCGTCATCCACTTCCCGTTTGAGTTCACGCTTCGGGGCAGGGGCGACCGGTTCCTCGGGGAGTTCTGGCAAATCAGCAGCCACCTCTGGCTCAGGCTCCAGCATACGCTCCACTTCCACCTCCGGCTCGGGCTCCACTGCGGCAGGCTCAACCTCAGTTTCGATTTCGACCGGCGCAGATTCTTCGACAAACGCCTCCGTCTGAACGACCGGATCAGAATCAACACTGGCCGCCGCAGACGCAGCGGCAAAAAGCGGGAGTCCCCCGTCTTCGTCCAAGGTTTCCGACTCTGCGACACGCGCTCTGGGTTTCAGCGGCTTCTCGGGCACGCCTCCGCCGGTGCCTGGTTGCGAGGCACTGCCGTCCCCCCGTCCCTGCTGGGATCTGGGGCCTTTGGACTTCTTTTTCCTGGGATCAGCCATGATGGTTCCGGCCCACTCGCCGGAAGCCCACATAGACGCGAGCCCTGGACGCCGGGCAAGCCCTTTTTCTCTCCCCGCCGAAGCCCCTGCAACCACCACACAGCCTTTCCCGTTTGACCCGCCGCAGATTCTCCCGTGCATTGCGGGCCATGCGCCGTCTGCTCATTGCTGCGAACTGGCTGGCTCCCGCCCTCTTTGTGGCCGGGGCCTGCACCGGGCTGTTCTGGGCGGGGCTCGCGGCCATGGCCTCCATTCATGGGTTCACCCTCTGGGCCAGCCTGGTGCCCTCCTGCCACTGGTGGAGCGCCCAGAGCCGCCGATTCCGCACGGAGAAAAAAGAAGTCTGGCTCACGCTGGATGACGGCCCGGACCCGCTCACCACACGCCCGGCACTCGCAGCGCTCGCGCAGGCCGGGGCACGGGCCACGTTCTTCGTCATCGGGGAAAAAGCCGAACGCCACCCGGATCTGGTGCAGGCCATCCTGGACGGTGGCCACCAGCTGGCCAACCACACTTGGACCCACCCGCAGTGGAGCTTCTGGATTTATCCCGCCCGGTGGATCGAACGCGAACTCACCCGCACCAGCGCCCTCCTGGAGGCCGCCACGGGAAACACGCCCGCCCTCTTCCGCTCCCCCGCCGGCATGAAGAGCGCCGCCCTCGCGCCCGTCCTGGCCCGCTTAAATCTGCACCTCGTCCACTGGTCCGCCCGAGGGCTCGACGGGCGCGACACCAGCGTCCTCCGCATCCTGAATCGCGTCATTCAGGGCCTTGAGCCCGGGGCCATTCTGCTCCTGCACGAGGGCCGCCCCAGCCTCCTGGAAACCCTGCCCGCCCTCCTCGCAGAAGGCACCCGGCGCGGGTTCACCTTTGTCCTGCCTGAAAAAAAATTGCTCACAAACTGAAAGACGCGGCCGCCGCAGGCCGTATCTTCCAGAGCCGGCAGAAATCCGCCGTTGCGACAACAGCAGGACTCCGGCTTCACGCCTCGTATTTCCAAAACCCAACCACCACTGCCATGTACATCACTCTCGCGAACGTCTACACCTTCATCGGAGTCCTTCTCGGTCTGTATCTCATGTTTCAGAGCTACTGGCTCGCCGCCACCGCCCTCTTTCCCCGCCACGTGGAGGCCTGCCAGCAGCGCTACAAGCGGCCCGTCATCGCCACCCTCGTTGGCCTGCTGGTCGGCCTGCCCATCATCGTCGTCTGCATCGGTATCAGCTCAAAGGTGCCCAATCAGGGTGCGAAGATCATCGCCATCCTCCCCGTCGCGGTCCCGGTCATCCTCGGCCTCGCCGGTTCCGCCGGACTCGCCCGCCGCATCGGTGGCGGCCTTCAGGCTCCTGTGGATGCCAATCAGCCCTGGCGTCAGGTCATGCGCGGCGGCACCGTCCTCTGGCTCACCTTCCTTCTTCCCTTCATCGGCTGGGTCGCCCTGCCCATCCTCGTTCTCTTCTCCGGTCTCGGCGCCTCCGTCCTCTCCCTCTTCAGCCGCCAGACCCCGCCCGCCCTGCCCGTGCCGGTCACAGAGCATTCCCAAAGCGATTCTCCCGTCCTCGGAGTCTAAAAGGCTGGATTGCCGTCACTCCGCAATCCGAAATCTGCATTCCGCAATCCAAAACCCGCATTCTCCATGACCAGCCGCCGCCAATTTCTCCTGCTCACCGGCGCGGGCCTCGCTGCGGCGGGGTGCGACCAGGTCGAGCGCTTCACCGGCCTCGCGGACGACCCGCTCGCCCCCTTTCGCCCGCCGACCGGTGCCGAGCTGGACGACGTCTCTCACCTCCTGAACCGCACCACCTTTGGCCCGCGACCCGGCGACCACGCCCGCGTCACCGCCATGGGCGCCGCCGCCTGGCTGGACGAGCATCTCTCGCCGGATTCCATCAGCGACCGCCAGACCGACCGCCTCACCGCCCGCTACGAGGCCCTGCGCTCCGAGCCGCTCGGCGAACTCATGGAGTTCGATGAAAAAGACCTCCTCGACCAGATGATCCGGGAGAAAATCCTCCGCGCCACTCACTCAAAAAGACAGCTCTTGGAAGTCATGGTCGACTTCTGGTCCGACCACTTCAACATCGACCCGTCCAAGGGCGACTCCAAGTGGCTCAAGCCCGCCGACGACCGCCTCGTCATCCGCCGCCACGCCCTCGGGAAATTCAGCGACCTCGTCCGCGCCTCCGCCCTCAGCCCGTCCATGCTCTGGTATCTCGACGGGCGGGTGAACCAGAAAAAACACCCCGCCGACCACCCAAACGAAAACTACGGCCGCGAGCTGCTGGAGCTGCACACCCTCGGCGTCCACGGCGGCTACACCCAGCAGGACGTCATGGAGGCCGCCCGCACCCTCACCGGCTGGACGGTGCGCGAGCGCTCCAAGTCCCGCTACGGTGTCGGCGTGGTGGAGTTCAACGCCAAACTCCACGATGACGGCCCGAAGACCATCCTCGGTCAGACCCTGCCCGCAGGCGGCGGGGAAAAGGACATCGAGCGCCTCATCGACCTCGTCGCCCACCACCCCGCCACGGCATCCTACCTCGCCACGAAACTCTGCCGCCGCTTCATCGCCGACGAGCCGCCCGAGGCCGCCGTCAAGAGTGTGGCCGCCACCTTTCTCTCCAGCAAAGGCGACATCCCCGCCACCCTGCGCGCGCTTTTTGCCACGCCGGAGTTCCTCGCTGCCAAAGGAGGCCGCATCAAGCGCCCCTTCCACTTCATCGTTTCCGCCCTGCGTGCCTGCTCCGCCACCACGGATGCCGGGAAGCCGCTCCAGGACTACCTCCACCGCATGGGGCACGCCCCCTTCCACTACCCCACGCCCGACGGCTACCCGGAGGAGCCACAGCCATGGATGGCCACCCTCCTCTGGCGCTGGCGCTTCGCCCTGCGCTTCGCTGGCGGGAAAATCAACGGGACCAACTGCCCGAAGGACGCCCTGGCCAAAGCCGCCGGATCTCCGGAAAAACTGCACGCCCACCTGCTCGGGCGCATGCCCAACGATGAGGAAGTAGCCGCCCTGAAAACGGCGGACTCCCCCATCGCCCTCCTCCTCGCCGCCCCGGCCTTCCAGACCTTCTAAAAAACTCTCCCGCCATGCCCGCTCTCGCCACCGGCCTCATCGCCGCCCCGGATTCCGCCCCGGAGCAAAACCTCGTCGTCATCTTCCTCCGCGGAGGAGCCGACGGCCTGAACATCCTCGTCCCGCACGGGGACGACGCCTTCTACCGCGCCCGGCCCACCATCGGGCGGAAAAAAGACGACCTCGTCAACCTCGACGGCTTCTTTGGCCTCCACCCCGCCCTCTCGTCATGGGAGCGCCTGTGGAAGGACGGCACCCTCGCCGCCGTTCACTGCGCCGGCAGTGAGGACACCACTCATTCCCACTTTGAGGCTCAGGATTTCATGGAGCACGGCGGCCTCATCGCCGGAGGCTGGCTCGGCCGTTTTCTGCGCAACCGGCCGGATGCCGCCACCTCCCCGCTCGGCGCCATCGCCCTCGGCTCCAGCCTGCCTGAGGTCCTGCGCGGTGCCCCGTCCTGCGCCGCCATCTCATCCATCGACGACTTCACGCTCGACGCCCCGCCCGCCTTCACCCAGTCCCTCACCAGCCTCTACTCCCGCTCCGGCTCCCTCCTCGGTCCCGCAGGTGCCAGCGCCCTCGCCGCCCTCGACCGCATCCAGTCCCTCAGCGCCACCAAGTACACCCCGGCGGACGGTGCGGACTATGATCCCAAGGACGACTTCGCCTCCGGCCTGCGCGAGATCGCCCGTCTCATCAAGGCCCGCGTCGGCCTCCAGGCCGCCACCATTGACCTCGGCGGCTGGGACTCCCACATCACCAATGACAGCCTCATGGCCGGCTCCCTCGCCCGGCTCGGGAAAGGCCTCACCTCCTTCACCACCGACCTCGGCGCCCACCTCGCCAGCACCACCATCCTCGTCATGACCGAGTTCGGCCGCCGCGTCGCCGAGAACAGCGCCCTCGGCACCGACCACGGCGCCGGCTCCGTCATGTTCGTCGCCGGCGGCGGTGTCAAAGGCGGCCGCCAGCTCACCCAATGGCCAGGCCTCACCGAGGCCCTCACCGGCCCTGGCGACGTGCCCATCGTCACCAACTACCGCAACGTGATCGCCCCCACCCTCACCCGCCTCTCACCCAAGACAGACATCGCACGCATCTTCCCCGGCTTCAGCCTCGATCCCCTCCCCCTCTTCGCCTAAGGAGACAAGCGCTGGCGCAGTCCCGTCCCCCGCCCCAAAAAAAACGCGCCCCCCGGTTTCCCGAAGAGCGCGCAAAACAAAAACCCGTCGTCGTGATTACTTCGACGCGATGTATTTCACGAGGTCGACCACGCGGTTGCTGTAGCCCCACTCGTTGTCATACCAGCTCACCAGCTTGAAGAAGCGGCTGTTCAACTCCAGGCCGCTGCCGGCGTCAAAGATCGAGCTGGACTGGTCGTGGATGAAGTCGCTGGAGACCACCTCGTCCGTTGTGTAGGAGAGGATACCCTTCAGGTAGGTCTCGCTGGCCTTCTTCATGGCCGCGCAGATTTCAGCATAGCTGGTTTCTTTGACCGTGCGGACCGTCAGGTCCACCACGGACACCGTCGGGGTCGGCACGCGGAAGGCCATGCCAGTCAGCTTGCCCTTCACTTCCGGGATCGCCAGACCCACCGCGCGGGCTGCACCCGTGCCGCTGGGTATGATGTTGATCGCCGCACTCCGGCCACCCTTCCAGTCCTTCTTGGAGGGACCGTCCACCGTCTTCTGCGTGGCCGTGTAGCTGTGCACTGTGGTCATCAGGCCTTCTTCGATCCCAAAACCCTCTTTCAGCAGCACATGCACAAGGGGAGCCAGGCAGTTTGTGGTGCAGGAGGCGTTGGAAATGATGTTGTGGCTGGCGGCATCGTACTTCTCATGGTTCACGCCCATGACCACCGTGATGTCCTCGTCCTTCGCAGGAGCGGAAATGATGACCTTCTTCGCACCGGCCGTGATGTGACCGCGGGCCTTGGCAGCTTCGGTGAAAAGACCGGTCGACTCGATGACGATGTCGACGCCCAGTTCCTTCCACGGCAGCGCCGTCGGGCCTTCCTTGACCGCCAGACACTTGATCTCATGCCCGTCCACCACCAGCACATCGTCCTCTTCCAGGGAGGGGTTGGACTTCTTGGAGTATACTTCCTCTTTGGCGCGTCCCTGCGTCGAGTCGTATTTGACGAGGTACGCCAGATTGTCGGCCGGAACGAGATCGTTCACTGCCACGACGTCGATTTCCTTGCCCAGCAGTCCCTGGTCACAGATCGCGCGAAAAACAAGGCGACCAATGCGCCCGAAACCGTTGATGCCAACTTTAATAGCCATTTTTTGTGTGTGTCTTTTATTGGGGTGGTGTACAGGGCGATTCGTCAAAACGAAAGCGCCATCTCCCGCCCCGGAGATGGCACAACGGTTTCTAGCAGGATTCGTGCCCCGCGTCAACCCCCATCTCCTCCTCACCGGCCACTGTGGTCACGGAGTTCAGAGGGAGCCTTGTACGCAAAAAAGCCGCTGCATTTGCAGCGGCTTCGCGAGGTTGATGCTGAACGGCCAAACCTCATCCAGAGGCTTGGGAGAGCATGTGGGAGAACAGGAGTCCAGGGTTTGGGCTTGTGGGCCCGGGACTCCGCTTCCCCCTCATGCAGTCATGTCTTCCGTTTTAGCAGGCAGGGGCCAGGGAGGCTCCCCTGTTGAAGAGGCTTTCCAGCGCGATTCCACGCAGGTTGGCTTCCCGAAGGGCTTCATAGATCTCGTCCATGTCCCAGAACTGCGTCTTTTCCATTGTCCCCACCTCCCGAAGCGGCTGCAACAGGGCCGGATCTTCCGGCGGGGCCATTTTTGTGATTCTGATTGTATTCATGTGGTGTTTGATGTGCCACACCTTAACTCCATCCCCCTGATTTCTGCCAATTGTTAAGAGTCACACTTTTGTCACTCTGGATGTGGCGGAACTGACACATTTCGCCCTGCCATATCCGCCCCAGGAGCGGGGGCCGCGCGCCAATGGACTCATCCTCAATCCCGCCAAAACGAATCTTCACGGCCGGGCCGCCGGGCCGATGTATTCCCGGGCGATGACCACACTGTCAAAGAGCACGGTATTGACCTCGTGTTTTGTCCACCGGTCCGTGATGTAGCTTTCCACGGTGAGGGCGTTCGCCTTGAGGGTGGCGGACTTCCTCCAGTTGATCCCCTTCCAGTGCCCCATGAGTACACCGTCAATCCAGAAAGCCTGCTCGCCGTCCGCCTTGCCGGGCGTGTTGTGGCGGAGCATGAACTCGGCGCAAATCCAGCGGTCGCGCACGATGTTTTCCTGCGGCTCGGGGGCGAAGGAGTTGCCCCAGAATTTGTCGTCGCCCGATACCTTCATCTCGTGCCAGTAGGAGTAGAAATTCCATTTGCCGGGCGCGGGCCATTTGGCCCAGTTGCCCCATGGTTCGAGGGCGGTGGAAAAGCGGTCGTCGCCCGCCGGCTTGAGGCCTGCGCCGCCGAAGCCGCTCCATTTGTCGCCGCCGCGCAGGCCTTTGTTGGCGCGTAGCGTGACGAAGTGATGCACGTAATCGCACGCCGCATCGAAGCGCGTATAAAAGCGGACGTGGACGGTCGCGGCGGGCT
>JANOAS010000268.1:0-1919 GCA_031411255.1 bacterium | reverse complement strand
GATCAGGATAGGATTGGCGAGCGTGGCGGTCCCTCCGGTATAATTGAACGTGCCGGCCGTGGTCGTCGCATTGCCGAGGCGAATCTGACCGGCTACATTGATCGCACCCACGTTGCCGATGGAGAGCGTCCCGGAGTTGATATTGGTGGGACCGGTCGCGGTTCCGCCCGTGCCCTGGAGGGTCAGGACACCCGTGCCATTCTTGTTGATGTTGGCGGTGCCTCCGCCCGCGCCTTCGAGGTAGTTCCCGGTGATGATGATTTCACCGGTGGAGGTAAGGACCAGGGCACGGGCGTTCGTCCCGTCGCTCCCCCGCGAGACGCTGGAGTTAATCGTCAACGTGCCGTTCGAGTTGTTGGTCAGGCTGAAGTTGCCCCCGGTTGCATAGGTGAGGGTGTTGGCTCCCGTTCCGACCGAGAGATTATTGCCATCGCGACCTTCGGCGACGAAGGTACCGGGTTGGGCGGAGTTTGCGAGGACGCCGAACACGAAGCTCTGGTTCAGCCCGGAACCGCCGATGGCGCGGTCCGCGAAGATCTGGTTCGTGTTGCCGCGGACGTTGATATTCCGAGTGGTGAAATCGGGCGCATCGCTGCGGATTTCGAGACGGCCACCGTTCATATCCACCGCCTGCGTGCCGAGGTTGAAGCCGAGTGCACCGTTTGTGGAGACGCGGACGGTGCCGGCGTCGATACGGATCGACTCCGCAAAGCTGTTATTCGCATTCTGCAACCACAGGGTGGTGGCGAGGACGTTGCCGCCTTTCACAAAACGGTCATTGGCGATTTCACTGCCCGTGACCTGGCCGCTGACGACCCAGTTGCCGTTGCCCGCTAGGGTCAGGGCACCGCCTGTGCCAAGATTCAAGCCGCCGCTCACCGTGGTGATGCCATGCGAGGCCGCGGCGCGACCTTCCGTGGCTCCCGAGGCGCCCGTCATGCCGCCCGCGATGGTGTTGTAGCCGACGCTGATCAGACCGCCGCTGTTATTCACCGCACCCGGACCACGTCCGGAGAAGGAAACCTCGCGGTTGAGCGTGAGCGGGCCAGAGCCGGTCGTGCCGGCGAGGACGAGACTGCCACCCGTAAAGCCGGGGTTGCCGGTCTGGGCGATGCCGAAGATGCCGATGGCCGTGGTGCCAGTGCCGAGCTGATTTTGATTCGTGATGACTACGGAGCCTTCCTTGATCACGATGTCGCCGCTGAGGCCGGAGTTGTTCGCCGTGAGCTGGACGCTGCCGTTGCCGGTCTTTGTGAAGCCCTGAGTGCCCGCGAGGAACGCGTCAATGGTCGTGCGAGTGCCGAGACCGTTCACGGTGATGAGCGGGGAATTCACGCCGCTCGGTCCTGCGAGAGTGAGCGTGCCGCCGCCGATGAGCCTGTAGCCCGAGGTATTGAACACCAGACCGCCTGCGGTGATCGGGGAGCCGATCGTCACGTCGCCGGCCGTGCCGTTGAAGATGGCGATATCGAGCAGGGAATTGTCCCACTGGACGTCCGCCGCACCATCCCACCAGTTGGCGGTGGTCAGATTATCCCACGTGCTGGTGCCGCCGCCTGCGCCACCGGAGATGAGGGCATCCCAGAATTTATTACCTGCTTTTGCTTCCGGAGCGGAACCGACCATGAATGCGGACGCGGCGAGCATCGCGATCGAACCCGCGAGCGCTGCAGACTTGCTCCGCTTTGCGATGCCGGAGACTGCGACTTTTTGTTTCCGCTTGGAGGAGAATTTGAGGAAGAAGCGATTGGTTTTCATGTTTGGCGGTAAGTTAGAGAGGCTAGAAAATTGAACGAAGGGATTGCAGACAGTGGTGGACTAGGTGGGAGAAAACAGAGGGGGGGATTAGAAGAGAATCTGCCCGGCGATTACCGAGGAGAAACGGGGGGATTTTACGAGGGGAAAACGCGACGGTTTTG
>JANOAS010000267.1:0-40183 GCA_031411255.1 bacterium | reverse complement strand
CGGAGACGAGCCGAAGTCGAAATCAAAGACGAGGCGAGTCACCTAACGAGTCTGATTGGAACCGCCCGGTGCGGAGCCGCACGCCGGGTGGTGTGGGAGGGGTGGCAGGCGCAATCCTGCCACCTCGACCCGATTCGCCCTGTCGGTATCACCGCTCATCATCGGGGGCTCCGTAAGGGTCAAACGGCCAGGAAATCTTCCGATGCTCGTTGAAATGCAAGATGAACTCGTCAAAATCCTTGGCAATAGGATCGACCGTGCTCTCCTGCATGATCCACCAGGCTACCTTGCCATCCCTCCGCACCAGAACATGACAGCCGTTCCGGGCGTGGTAAAGCATGAGGGAATCCTTCCACTCATCGAATCCCTCAATTGTCCCATCCCAAGAGTCCGTGAAAAGTGGCCACGGGGGATCGTCATGCATGAAATGTCCGGCCATAGTGGTATCCTCTGCCAAGCCCGAAAAATAACACAAAAACTCCTGCAGAGCAGAATTGCCCTGCAGACCTGATGGCAACAATCTCTTCGTGATCTCGCCGGCATCAAGTGGAGGTGGCAAATACCAAAAATCGCCACACCCGATCTCCTTCGTTGTCGGGCGAAATGCCCGAATCCTCCCGCCCTCCCCAAAATCGACAATGGCCTCAACTCTGAACTGAGTTAGCGTCTCCCGTAATGCCCGCAGCGATGGTCGCTGAATAGAAGCCCAACGATCTGCCACCCTGCGGTTGGCTTCCTCCGGCGTCAGTCCAATGAAGCCAGCAATCCAGGGATGAAGGCGCTGCCGGGTCTCCTGCGAAATTTCATTGGCGGGGAGACGGAATTCCTTGGGTTCGTGGAAGTGGGACTTCTCTTCGCGGAAAGGTTGTTTGATGCGGAGCCCAATGAAGCAACCAGCGGCGATGGCGGTAATGATGAATATGCTACGACGCATCGTGATTGGGGCGAACAGATGGATATTAGCCCCCGATCTGTCCGTATATCCGGGTGGCGGGCGGAATTTTTGAGGGGGCTGATTGGTGGGCAGGCATTTGATGCTGAATGGATATGATGGGCTTTGGAGCGAATATATCCAACTGGACAGAAAAGCAAGCGTTTTGGCGAGTCGGAGGCGCGATGCTTAAGAAAAGTTGGAAGTCTGGCTGGGCGGTTCGTATATCCGGGCGTTGGTGGCGCTTTTTTGGGCGAAAAACTGGAATGGAACTGACTGAGTGTACGTGGATATGATGGGATTGGCCGAGCGTATATCCAACCCGAACCGGAGAGGCTGATAGTTTGGAGAAGTAAATGGTCTGGAGAGGGAAGGAAAGAATGAGATTGCAAGTTTGAACAGTGGGGTAAGAATTCGAGCCTATGAAGATGTACACTGAGACTGGCGGCAGGGCGGCGGGCGATCTGGACGGGGTGATCCGCCGGATGGTGGAGCTGGGCGCGACGGAGAAGGAGCGGGTGTGGACGGGGCGGTGGGTGTCTGTGGTAAGGCGCTGGTGTGAATGGCTGCAGCGCCCACGACCGGGCGGCCGGAGTGGAGTGGCTGAGGGTGAACGCAGCACCGAAGGATGACGCGGCAGCTGTGTGGAAACTGGAACAGGCCAGGGTGGCTCTGGCGACTTACTTTCACCTGACGGGTCAGGCGGTGACGGGTGGAAAGCCCAAGGGGGCCAGTCCTGAACTGACTGGCGGCGGCATGGGGGTGGCTGACGGAGGCAGCGGGCGGGTAGGTGAGGCAAAAGTCGGCCCGCCCGCGCCAACTGAGGCTCAATCCGCTACTGCCTCCGCCGCGAATCGTTCAACCAAGGTTAGCTTCGGGGCCCTGCCCAAAGCTAACCTGAGTTGTCAGGCGTTTATGGTTTTCTTCCTTCGTCGACCTCATAGAGATCAAAGTAGGTCAGGATGTCGGAGCGATGCTCCAACCCATACTGCTCTTTGTATTGCTGCAAGTCTGTCGAGGGCGAATCAGTATCGCGCCAACCTCGCTTGATCATGTATTCGTTCCATACGTGAATCTCGAACTCTGACGGTCTCTTTCCTGTGGTGAAGCACCATTCGAGAATCTTTTCGTCGGTCCCTCCAGCGGCGACCTTCTCCACCAAGGCCTCGTAAGCCACACCGAGAAACTGCACGCACCGGCTGTCGAACCCCCGTCCCATGTAGGGAAGGTAGTCAGGTGGCAACTGACCACTGACATGCAACCGTATCTTTCTGAGCATGCGCGGAAACCAGACCAGACCACCGGCCTTTTCATATGGACTAGCGAACATAAGATTTATTCGCCCACTGACCCAAACTCAGGGACGG
Source organism: bacterium (assembly GCA_031411255.1). Lineage (GTDB taxonomy): Bacteria > Verrucomicrobiota > Verrucomicrobiia > Verrucomicrobiales > V1-33 > JANOAS01. Next base: position 37,885 of record JANOAS010000267.1, on the reverse strand, counting down.
CGGCCACGAGGCGCGCCGATTGCAACCGCGATGGCCCGCCGCCGTTCGCTGAAGCGCATGGCTGAACGTTGCGGCTGCCTCGGAAAACGCATTCATTAAAGGTCGGAGAACGTGAGCCTCATCACTTGGTAATATCGACGGAATAACCCTTCGCTATCTGCCCGGCTTTCCATTGTTCGATGTGCTTCTTCTCATCATAGTTAGCCGGCACCTTGAAGGGGATTTCCTTATACATTTCGACGCGCGCTCCGGTGCTGGGGTTTTGCATGACGCAAATTACTTTGGGCTTGGCGGGAGTGCAGCCGAGGAGCGCGCTGGCGAGAATGACGGTGGCTGTGATTGCGATTTTCATGGTTGATTAATCGGTTCCGTTCATGGGATGGGCGTAGCGACGCCTAACGACCCAAGCTCAGCGACGGCGGCCACGAGGCGCACTGATTGCAACCGCGACGGCCCGCCGCCGTTCGCTGCAGAGAATGGTTGAACGAGTTCGCTTCGCTCAAGCGCTTCGCGGAAAATGGGTTGAGACCATGTGGTTCGCGGGGCTGGTCCGGGCTCGCAGGAGGGGCGGGGGCGGATGAAGACGGGGGTGCCTCCGGGGTGGACCGGTTCTTTGGTGCGGGACCATGAAACAATAACGACACTCTCATCGTGGTTCCCATCCGTAATCCGTTTTCACGGCCTTGTCCAACTGATAGGGCTCAGGCCGCGTACTGTGGAGGCTTATGTCTGCATTGCTGGCATCCTCTGGCCGCGTGGGCCGGGGGGGCTTCAGGCGGCTCTGCCGCCGTGGCAGCATGCCTTCGCCGGGGCACACCTGCGGGTTGGCCGGAGGCAAAACCCGCACCACCCCGGCACGAACGCATTCCGCTCCGCGCGAGCCGCCACGGAAAGGCCGTTTGGAAGAACCTTCCGCCCCGAAAGCCGGGCCGCCCAACCCAGCCCGCCCGCGCCAACTGTGGCTCAATCCTCTCCTGCCTCCGCCGCGAATCGTTCAACCAGGGTTGGCTTCGGGGTCCAGCCCAAAGCTAATCTAAGTTGTTGGACGGCATGGTCTGTGGTGAATCCAACTGAATCAACTCCCGGTGTGAATCAATCTGTCGTCCACGAAGACGTGGCAGCCAATAGTAAACCAACCGCCAATCGAAACCCTGATATGCTCACCCGCTCCGTCTCCGGCGCGAATCCGGCCTGAAAGCTGACTGCGAAACGCGAAGCCCCTGCGTTCGTCTTGCGTCTCTCCATCAATAACAAGGCGCTCCCCGCTGAACCAACCGTTTTCAACGCGAATCTTATGGCCTTTGTGGGTTAAATTCCAGACTTTCATCTTATTGAGCGTGTAATGCCGCCTAACAGTTGAATGATGGCCCCCGGTCTGTCCGTATATCCAGCTGGCGGGCGGGGTTTTTAAGGGTGAAGGAATGTGACAGGGGTTTCGGCGAGTATATCCAGGTGGACACAAAAGCAAGCGTTTTGGCGGACTGGGAGCCCGGTCGTCCAGCCGCCGCGAGGCCCCGCGCCAGCGCGCACTATGGGCGTGCATCATGGGATGCGCACCGCGCCCGGCGCCGGACAGATCCTCCGACGGCTTGGGGGGCGGCTTGGGCCCTCGCGGCTGGAGGACGAGCCTGCCCTACCTTTCCGTTCCAAAGATTCCCATTTGTCTTCCCAAAGGTGGCTTCGGGGCCCTGCCCAAAGCCAGCCCAGGTTGTGGTCCGCCTCGTCTCACTGCGTGCAACTATCGGGATTGAAGGAAATGGCGCCGTTCAGCTTCGCAACGCAAAAAGGCAACGAAATGGTCGAAATGAGGAAACACGCCATACGAGGCAATTCTTGCTTTATCCGGATCCGCATCACCCTCGCCAACTGGTATGCAACGAATGCAATTGTATTTGATATCGTAACACCAGGCGTCTCCATCGGACTCGCCGGTCCAATGCGCAAAAGCGAAGAGGCCGGAGTTGGCGGGAATATTGCACATGGGGGCACAGTCCTTCTGCTGGTGCAAGAACTGATCCGTTCCCCAGATCTCGATGATGCTTGTCGAGTGATTGGCTTTCGGGAGGATTTCCGAAAAAATCCCCAACACTTCATCGGGAAGGTTATATGCTGACGACCATGACCAAATCTCCTTTAACATGCTTGAAATGGTTTCAAGCGGTGCTGGAGTCAACGGCTCAGAATCGTTGAGATCCGCGAAGAGTTTTTTCAGCTGTTGACCAGCGATACGTCCTGTCTCAAAGGGGCTTGGCATGATGTTGAGATTTTTCATTCGGCTGAGTGAAGTTGGCCAGATCGCGACCTGCGCATCAACTTTGACTGGCTGGCAGGTGGTCTGTCCACAAAACGGCGCGTTTTGGCTGAGTGTCTTTATGGGCGGCAGAATTGTCGATTTGTGTGGAAATTTCAGGGCAAAAATCGACATGGTCAAATAATGACGGAGGCAGGTTGGGGAGGCTGCTTTTTCAGGAGGCGGTGATGGCGTCCTCGAGGAGGGCGGCGAGGGCGGCGGCGGATGAGTGGCCGGTTTCCATGACTTCGGCGTGGCTGAGGAGGTCGGGGCTGAGGCCGGCGCCCCAGTTGGTGAGGCAGGAGAAGGCGGCGACCTGGAGGCCGAGGGCGCGGGCCTGGATGGCCTCGAGGACGGTGGACATGCCGACGGCGTCTGCGCCGAGGGAGCGGATCATGCGGACTTCGGCGGGGGTCTCGTACTGGGGGCCGAGGAGGCCGGCGTAGACGCCCTCGTGGAGGGGGAGGCCGCGCTGGCCGGCGAGGTCGAGGAAGCGGGAGCGCCACTCGGGGCAGTAGACGCGGGTCATGTCGATGAAGTTTGGCCCGCCGAGGAGGGGTGAGGTGCCGGTGAGGTTGAGGTGGTCGCTGAGCATCATCCACTGGCCGGGGGGAAAGTGGGGATTGAGGCTGCCGGCGGCGTTGGTGAGGATGAGGCGCTTCACGCCTGCGGCGGCGAGCCAGCGGACGCCGGTGGTGACGTCTGCGGCGCTGCGGCCCTCGTAGAGGTGGACGCGGCCCTGGGCGGCGGCGATCCGGACTCCGCCGAGGGTGCCGAAAACGAGGCGGCCGGCATGGCCGGGCACGCTGGAAACGGGGAGGCCGGAATTTCCGCCGTAGGGGACGTCGAAGGCGATGTCCATGCGGTCGACGAAGGACCCGAGCCCTGAACCGAGAACGATGGCGAGTTCGGCTCCGAATTTTTCAGCCTGCTCTGCGGGGCTCATGCGATGATTTCCTGGATGACGCTGCCCCGGGAGAGGGGAAGGGGGCGGTTTTGATTGTCGAGGACCTCGGTGGTGTGGTCAATGCCGAGGAGGTGGTAAATGGTGGCGCTGACGTCGTCCGGGGTGACGGGGGCGTCTGCGGGCTCTGAGCCGGTGGCGTCGGACTTGCCGTAGGCGAAGCCGCGCTTCACGCCGCCGCCGGCGAGGAGGACGGAGTAGCACTTGGGCCAGTGGTCGCGGGAGGCGTTGCTGTTGATCTTGGGCGTGCGGCCGAACTCGCCCATCCAGACGACGAGGGTCTCGTCGAGCATGCCGCGCTGCTCGAGGTCGATGAGGAGGGCGGGGAGGGTCTGGTCTGTGATGGGGAGATGGTACTGCTCGACGATGGGGTACATCTTTGTGTTGTTGAACCCATGGGTGTCCCAGCCGCCGCCGGTGGTGGACTGGCCGCCGATGCTCTCGGCAAAGTAGCAGGTGGTGAAGCGGACGCCGGACTCGGCGAGGCGGCGGGCGAGCAGGCAGCCCTGGCCGTAGGTGGTGCGGCCGTATTTTTCGCGGAGGCCGGCGGGCTCCTGGCTGAGGTCGAAGGCCTGGCGGACGCGGGAGCTGTTGAGCATGGCCATGGCTTCGTCGTAGTAGGCGTCGATGCCGCGGGCCTCGGCGCTGGTGTCCATGAGGCGGGACTGGCTGTCGATGAACTGCTGGAGACCGCGGCGGTCGTGGAGGCGGTCGAGGCTCAACCCGGCGGGGAGGCTGAACTCGGGCAGGGAGAAGCCGGAGGCGTTCGGGTCATTGGGGACGAGGAGGGGATCGTGCCGCTTGCCGAGGAAGCTGGCGAACTGGCCCGGGGTGCGGGAGCCGTCCGAGATGACGTGGGGGAAGCTGACGTAGCGGGGCATGGCGGGATCCGGATTGGGATCGAACGCATGGACGACGGAGCCGTAGCCGGGGAAGAGGTCGAGGGAATCCCGCAGGCGCTGGTCGTCACTGGGCGGGGCGTGGCCGGTGAGGGCGTAGTAGCCGGCGCTGTTGTGGTTGTTCATGGTGTGGTGCACCGACCGGATGACGGTGACCTTGTCCATGATGCGGGAGACACCGGGCAGGCGCTCCGAGACGTCGAGGTCCGGGCAGGTGGAGCGGATGGTGCCGTGGGGGCTGCGGTATTCACTGGGCGCGCCGGGCTTCATGTCGAAGGTGTCCAGATGGCTGGGGCCGCCCCACTGGAAGAGAAAGATGACTGATTTGGCCCGCTGGCGGAGTTTTTTTCCAAGGGGCGGCTGCTCTGCGGCGCGGAGCAGGGCGGGCATGGAGAGGCCGAGGAGGCCGAGGCCGCCGGCCTTCAGCATGAGCCGGCGCTGGGAGGAGAAGCGGTGGAAATCCGGGCAGGCGTGGCTCATGAGGAGGTCTGGTTTTTCCGGCTAGCCGGTCTGGGAGGCCTCGAGGAAGCCCTCGAGGTGGCGGATGCGGGTGGGGTGGCGCATTTTCCGGAGGGCCTTGGCCTCGATCTGGCGGATGCGCTCGCGGGTGACCTGGAACTGGCGGCCGACCTCCTCCAGGGTGCGGCTGTAGCCGTCGACAAGGCCGAAGCGCTGCTCAAGCACGGCGCGCTCGCGCTCGGTGAGGGTGTCGAGGACGTCCCTGATCTTGTCCTTGAGGATGGCGATGCTGATCATGTCCGACGGGCTCTCGGCGGACTTGTCCTCGATGAAGTCGCCCACGGTGGTGTCATCGCCCTCGCCCACGGTCTGCTGGAGGGAGATGGGCTGCTGGGCCATCTTGAGAACGGCGCTCACGCGTTCGACGGGAAGGTGGATCTCGTCCGCGATCTCCTCCGGGCTGGGCTCGCGTCCCAGCTCCTGGATGAGCTGCTTCTGCACGCGGGTGAGCTTGTTGATCGTCTCGATCATGTGGACCGGGATGCGAATGGTGCGGGCCTGGTCTGCGATGGAGCGGGTGATGGACTGGCGGATCCACCAGGTGGCGTAGGTGGAGAACTTGTAGCCGCGCTGGTACTCGAAGCGCTCGACGGCCTTCATGAGCCCCATGTTTCCCTCCTGGATGAGGTCGAGGAAGGAGAGGCCGCGGTTGGTGTATTTCTTGGCGATGGAGATGACGAGCCGCAGGTTGGCCTCGACCATTTCGGTCTTGGCGCGGAGGGATTCGCGAAGCCAGCGTTTCAGCTCGGCGTAGGTGGCCTCGAGCGAGTCCGGGTGGTGCCAGGCGCGGAGCTTGAGTTCGTCGAGCTTTTTCCGGTCGGCGGCGGCGGCGGCGGCCTTGACCTCCTTCATGTGCTGGTCGGCCAGGTTGGAGACTTCCTCGGAGATCTTGGCCTTGAAATGGAGCTTCCGGTAGGTTTTGACGAGGCCGGCCATGGCGGCCGCGGTGGCGGCGCAGGACGGGGCGGCGGCGGACTTGGCGGAGGCTTTCTTGAAGGCGGCGGTCACCTCGGCCTGGCGGGCGCGGAGTTCCTCGATGAGCCTGGGGAGGGCTCTGACGTACTTCTCGCGGTTGGTGATCTTTTTCTCGATGGTCAGGCGCTCAAGGCGCTCCTGGCCGACGGCGATTTTCTCGGCCAACTCGGCGAAGCCATCCATGGAGAAGCCGAGGGTGAGGACGAGGCGCTCGACTTCGGTTTCGGATTTCTCGATGCGGCGGGAGATCTCGACCTCCTGGTCCCTGGTGAGGAGGGGCACCTGGCCCATCTGCCGGAGGTACATGCGGACGGGGTCGTCGAGGACGTCGAGCTTGCTCTCGCGTTTTTCCTCCTCTTCATGGCGGGCCTTTTCCTGGGCGGGGGCCTCGGCGCGGGCGCGGCGGACGTCCTTGAATCGGTCGGCCTCGCTGGCATCGATGATGTTGAATTCCATGGCCCTGAGGCGCTCGATGATCTGCTCGATGACTTCGGGCTCGACGCAGTCCATGGGAAGGGCGTCGTTCAGGTCGTCAAAGGTGAGGTACTCCTGCTCCTTGGCGAGGCGGATGAGTTCGCGGAGCTTTGACTGGACCTCTGGTGAGTCGTAAGCCATTGGTGGTCCGACAATTACGGGCTCGCTTTTGGCTTTGCTGGATTTCCGCACGACGGCGGGAGCGCTGGAAACAGGGAACGTTCCATCCGGCAGTGGGGTTTTCCGGGGACGTCCACGTTTGCGCTTAAGGGGGATCTCGGTGGCTGGGGGGTGATCCATGATCTGGTCTAAACCTTCGGACTTGGCGGCGCGGGGTAGAGTGAGTTCGCCGCCAAAAAAGGCATGTGTGATTTAGGCCTTAAACCTCGCCCCGCAAGGGGATTTTTCGAGCGATATTTTGAGCCAATTCAGCCAGGACCAAATCTGCGCGGGGTCGGTGCAGCGGGCTTGAAACTGCGGGACGGGAGCAGCCGGGCCCGTCATGCCTCCTGCACGGCAGGCCGGCTCGCCGAGGAAGGGCGGCCAAAACAGGATGCGGCCTAGTTTTGGCCGGCTGGCTGTGCGGGTGGCACCGGAGCGGGAACTGGGATCGGGTGGGGCTGGAGGCCGCTGGTGGCCAACTCGTAGAATCGCCAGGCCGGGGTGGTGCCGGCGATGACGCGGATGGCGAGGAACCGGCCGGTGGGGCTGCTGCGCAGGTCAGTGGTGGGGTGGTCGGGGGCGAAGTCGATGGTGGAAGTGGTGCCGGTCTTGCTGTGCCGAAGGTGGAGGGTGGTCCCCTGGATTTCGGCCAGCCACGGGGCGGGGGTGGAGGTGCCGGGCTCGCGGAGTTCGACGGGCTGGCGGCCGGCGCGGGCGGTGAGGGTGGCGAGGCGGAGTCCGCCGGGGGTTTCGACTTTCCACTCGTGGCCGGCGTAGGTGTGCTGCTCGCGCGTTTCCCCGGGGGCGAGGGTTCCGTAGGCCTTGGGTTCCATGCCTTCACTGAGCCAGTAGCAGATGGCGTTGTACTGCGTGTGGTTGTGGAGGAGGAGAAAGGATTCGTCGTCTTCGTTGACGGGGGCGGATTTTTCCGGGACGGGGACGAGGGGATCTGGATCGATGTCGTCCGGCAGCCCGCGGAGCCAGCCGGTGGAGGGATTGAAGTGCCAGCGGCGCCCCATGGTGCGGAAGCGGAACCAGTCGAACTCCCGGCTGACGGTGAGGCGTTCGAGGGGGAGCCTGTCCGGATGGAGGGGCTGGCCGAGGGACTTGGTGAGTCCGGCGGCCAGTCTGGCGTGGTCGCAGACTGGCTCATCCGTCTTTGCGCCGAGGTCGACGAGGCGGAACTCGTGCCGCTTTTCCCCCAGCGGTCGCTCGTACCAGAAGGTGCCGCTCTCGCCCTGCCAGTCGGCTCTGGCAGGCTGGGTGGCGGGTGAAACCGGGGCTGCGCCGTCCGCCGTGGCCAGGGTGGGGAGGAGGAGGGCAATGGAAGCCAGCGTTTTAACGAGGAGGGACATCTGGGGAGTGTGGCTGGCGTTTTTCCCCCGGAGGGCGGCAGGCGGGGGCTCAGGAGGCGGAGTGGCTCTCGGAGACGGCGTGCTCCAGCTCCTGCGGGGTGAGGGTGGCGGTGCCGATCTTGCCGACGACGATGCCGGAGGCGTGGTTGCTGAGTTCGGCGGCCTCTCGGGCGCTGGCGCCGGAGCAGAGGGCGAGGGTGAAAAGGGCGATGGCGGTGTCCCCGGCGCCGGACACGTCGAAGACCTCGCGCGCCTGGGTGGGCAGGCGGAAAACGGGCTGGTCCTTCTCCATGAGGGCCATGCCCTGCTCGCTGAGGGTGATGAGGAGCATGTCCGCCTCCCACTGGGCGAAAAGGCGGCGGCCGAGTTCGTCCAGGGTGGCGTCCAGGGTGGCCGGGACGCGCAGGCCGGCCTCGCTGAGCCCGGCGGCGTGCAGGGCCTCGCTGCGGTTGGGCTTGATGGCGGTCACGCCCTTCCAGGAGAGGGGGTTGTTCGGGTTGGGATCTACGGTGACGATGAGCCCGGCCGCGCGGGCGGCGGTGGTCAGGCCGTCGACCAGGGGCTGGGTGATGAAGCCCTTGCCGTAATCCTCGATGATGACGCCGTCGAACTCGTGGAGGCGGCTCTGCAAAAAGGCCATGACCTCGGCGAGGCGTTCGTCGCTGAGGAGCCGGCGCTTTTCCCGGTCGATGCGGACGAGCTGCTGGTTGCGGGCGACGATGCGCGTCTTGACGATGGTCTGGTAGTCAGGGTCCTGAATGATGCCCGCAGTGTCGATGCCGCTGGCCTGGAGGAGTCCGGTCAGCTCCCCGGCGAAGGAATCCGCCCCGGTGAGGCCGGCGACGCAGACGGACCTGGCGAAGGGGAGGAGGTTTCGCGCGACATTGGCGGCTCCACCGGGGTAGCTGTCCTCACTTTTCACCTCCACCACGGGCACGGGGGCCTCAGGGGAAATGCGGCTGACAGCGCCCCAGATGAAGCGGTCCAGCATGATATCGCCCACAACGAGAAGGCGTTTTGTGCGGAAAGTGGCGAGGAGATGGCGTAGGCGGTCGGGTGTCATGCAGGGAAAAACTTGAGGCAATGAACAGAGAAGTGAGAGAGTGGCAAATGCCGGAACGTTGTGTATAGTGGAAACCTTATCCTCCACATTGTGCAAACGATTCGTCTGATTTCTCCCTGCTGGCCTGTCGCCGCTGCCCTGCTGGCGGTGACGGGGGCGTCTCCGGCGCAAGCTGGTTCCGAAACAAAGTGGATGCAGCGGCCAGGGCGGGCCGACTCCGCCCGTGCGGCCTCCGCCATCTGGGACATGCCCGGGCCGGGGTTTCGCATGCAGATGGAAATGATGAAGCGCGGAGACTTGCTTGAACTCACTCCAGCGCTCTCGATGGTGAATCCTGCGGTGCCGTTCAAGGTGGGCCGGCCTCAGTTGTGGATGCAGCCCCAGCAGAGCCCGGGGCAGTCCACTCCGGCTGCCGAGCCGGAAAAAGCAGCCGTTCCCCGGGCTTTTGAAGGGTCGGAGTCCTGGAAGCCCGACGCCGAAATCGAGCGGGCTGCCATTTTCCACGATCATTCGCGCCCTTTGTTGTTTTTGAATGGCCCGGCTACTGAAGCGGTAAAGATCTCCTCGAACTTCGAGCCCTTCGATTTTCGCAGCCACCAGACCACCGTGGTCAAGGAGGCTGTGGCCGAGGCGGCGGGTTTCCCCGGAGAGATTGTGGACGAGGTGATTGTGCCGGTGCCTTCGGAGGTGTTTCTGGTGCTGGACAAGCTGGGGAAACCGGACTGGAAGGCGGAGTTGCGTTCGACAAAGCGGGTGGCTCCGCCGCAGCGGATCGATGCGGCATTGCTGCTCGGGATGGTGGTAGCGGAGGGTTTTGTGGCCGTGCAGGCGCAGAACCAGGAGGCGGTGGAAAATGTGGGGCGTGACGTGCTGAAGCTCGCGGAGTCTCTGGGATTGAAGGATGTGGTGCAGGAGCACTGTCAGGAGATCCTAAATGCGTCCAAAAAGAACCACTGGGAGATCGTCCGCGTGGAGCTGGACAAGACGCAAAAGACCGTGCGCGACACGATGGAGAAGCGGCGGGACCAGGAGCTGGCGCATTGCGTGAGCCTGGGCGGCTGGCTGCGGGGGACGGAGGCGGTGACGGACTTGATCACCAAGAACTACACGTCCGATGCGGCGGAGCTGCTGAACCAGCCGGACATCGTGAAGCACTTCCGCAAACAGGTCGGTCCGATGGGGACGAAGTCGGCGAAGTTGAAATCAATCGTGGCCGGGCTGGAGGAGATCGGACATGTGATCGGGGCGGGGGATGAGCCGCCCTCGGCATCCGGGGTGCAGACCATCCAGGGCGTGGCAGCCCGTCTGGTGAAGGAAATCAACACTCAAACCCAGAAGACAAAGTGAAAACCACACGCTGCTTGAAATTTACCGGCCTGCTGGCCGCGCTGACTCTGGTGCTGGCCCCGCTGGCCCCGGCGACAGTGGATGACGCCCACTCCACCACCATGGAGCTGGCCGCTCCACACGTGGAAAAGGGGTTCAAGGTCCGCCAGGACTACTGGAAGGGGGAGGTGAAACCCGGCGCGACGAAGCTGGTGAATCACACGCTTTTCAAGGGCAACGAATACTGGTTCTGGTTCGCCATCGACGCGGACGAGGGCGAGGTGAGCCTGAAGGTGCTCGACTCCCAGGGCAACGAGGTGCAGGCGGAAAAAGCCGGCGACGGCAAAACTACCGCCGCCGTGCGCGTCCTGCCGCCGAAAACGGGGACGTATTCCATCGTTTTTACCGTGAAAAAGCCGGGGAAGGACCCTGTGCAGTGGGCGCTGGCTTACGGGTATCGTTAGGCTGCCCAAGGCTGGCTTCTGTCGACCACTACATTGCCATTGAAGGGCTTGCGTGAACTGGCTTGGAATCATCTCAGTGCCGGCCGCCATTCTGGCGTTTTTCGCAAGCCGCCGGTCGCTTTTTCTGAGACCTGTCAGAACGAGGCTGGTGTTCTGTCTGCTGCTGGCGGTGCTGGCAGTTCCGGGCCTCTGGTTTAGCGTGTACTACCTGCATTTGTTGCCGGACATGGCCGTGTTTTACACGCTGCGGTCGTGGACGGGCACGGAGTTTCTCGTCGTTTTCGCTGCGGCAGCCGGTGGGGCGCTGACGACGTTGCTGCCCCGCCGCTGGTTGTGGGCACCGCTGCTGTTCACGATCCTGGCCGCAATCATTCCGTATCTGAAAATGGCCGTAAATCCGCTCGATGCGAGGGAACTGCACGAGGAGTGGGTTGACGGTGCGTGCCTCCAGTCCTGCGGATCCACCTGCGGTCCAGCCAGCGCGGCCAGCATCGTGCGGTTCCTCGGCGGAACGGCGTCCGAACGCGAGATCGCGGAGGGCTCGTTCAGCACAAAGAGGGGGACGGAGGCCTGGTATCTCGCCCGGTATTTGCGCTCGCGCGGACTTCACACCAGATTTGTGTTCAGCCCCGGCTTCAATCCGGAGGCGGGGCTGCCAGCAGTAGTCGGTGTGGGCGTGGCGGGATACGGCCACTTCATTGCCGTTCTGAAGATTGATGGCGATCGAGTTATATTTGCCGATCCGCTGGTGGGCAGGCGAGAGATGACGCTGGCTGACTTCCGCAAATCGTACTTGTTTTCGGGGTTTCGCATGGAGGTCACGCGGGGCGGGGGAAATTGAGCATGACAAGGCGGCCGGGCGGTGTATTTCTAGCGGCCTTATGAAGATCGTTCTTGCTTACTCGGGCGGCCTGGACACCTCGGTGTTGCTGTCGTGGATCAAAGAAACTTACAACGCTGAGATGATCGCCTTCTGCGCCAATGTGGGGCAGGAGGACGAACTCAAGGGGCTGGACAAGAAGGCCAAAAAGACCGGGGCGTCGAAGATTTACATCGACGACCTCCAGGCGGAATTCGCCAGTGATTTCATCTACCCGATGCTCCAGGCGGGGGCGATTTACGAGGGGCAGTATTTCCTGGGGACGAGCATCGCGCGCCCGCTGATCGCGAAGCGCATGGTGGAGATCGCCAGGGCTGAAGGCGCCACGGCCATCGCGCACGGCGCGACGGGCAAGGGCAACGACCAGGTGAGGTTCGAGCTGACGGCGGCCGCGCTGGCTCCGGAGCTGGACATCATCGCCCCATGGCGGGATGAGCGGTTCCGGGCGGAGTTTCCGGGGCGGGCGGAAATGATCGCCTACTGTGAGAAAAAGAAGATCCCGGTGCAGGCGTCGGCCAAGAAGCCGTATTCGAGCGACCGGAACCTGCTGCACATTTCCTTTGAGGCGGGCATCCTGGAGGACCCGTGGTTTGACGCCTTCGCCCCGAACAACAAGGACATGTTTGTCCTCTCTGTTGCCCCGGAGGACGCGCCGGACAAGGCGGAGTACGTGACGCTGGACTACGAGCAGGGGAACTGCACAGCCGTGAACGGCAAAAAGATGACGCCGCTCCAGGTGATGAAGACGCTGAACAAGATCGGCGGCAAGCACGGTGTGGGCCGGGTGGACATGGTGGAAAACCGGTTCGTCGGCATGAAGAGCCGCGGGGTTTATGAAACGCCAGGCGGCACCATTCTGCACTTCGCCCACCGCCAGATCGAGAGCCTGACCATGGACCGGGAGGTGATGCACCTGCGCGACTCCCTCATCCCGAAATACGCGACGCTGGTTTACAATGGATTCTGGTATGCCCCGGAGCGCCTGGCCCTCCAGGCCCTGGTGACGGAAAGCCAGCGCAATGTGACCGGCACGGTGCGGGTGAAGCTCTACAAGGGCGGCGTCTACGCGGCGGGCCGGAAATCCGCGATCAGCCTCTACAACCCGCACATCGCCACCATGGAGGCGGACCCGACCAAGGCCTACAACCAGGACGACGCGACCGGTTTCATCCGGCTGAACGGACTGCGGCTGCGCGTGGGTTCGACCGTCAACGGCGCGACCGGGCTGATGAAGTAGCCCCCCATTTTCCTAAAACAGGAACCCCGAGGTGCCGGCGGAGATGATCCGCCGGCGCTTTTTTGGGGAAAGATTACTTCGCCGCCGGCGCGGCGGGCGTGAGGTCCAGCGGGTGGCGGCGTTTGGCGGGGTCGCGTTTAAAGATGGGGCCCAGCTCGACCACGCAGGAGTCCCCGGCGGCCTTCACCCAGGCACAGTCGGGAGAGCCGGTGGGTTTTTTGTCCGGGTAGACGGCCAGGACGGACTTGAGCGCGGGGGCGTTTCCGTTGAGGCGCGGCCAGCCGAAGGTGACGTTCACTTTCGGGATGCCGGATTTGGGAATGCCGGAGGTGGCGTAAACCTCCACGAAGGCGCTGTGCTTCGGCGAGTAGGTGAAGTCTTTGCCCTCGAAACGCAGGCGGCCGATGTCCGTGGAGGTGCCGTCCGGGCCCTTCACCTGGCAGAGAAACCAGGTGAAGTCTTTGCCGTCGGTGGTTTCCGTCAGATCTTTGGCGATGCGCCACGTCCATTTGCCCTTCGTCCAGGCCAGCGGGCGGCGGATGCTGGCGAACTCCCCCTCGTAGCCCGCCGTCTCGCACAGGCCGCCGGGTTCCTCCTGGAGGTCGGCGAACCCGAGCTTCGTCTTCTTGTCATGCGACCAGCGGGAAAAAATGGCGCCGCGACCCCGGCTGACGCGTTCGTGATTTTCCCGGCTGGCCCAGCCGTTGATGTTCGTCTGGAGCCCGCCGTAGAACTGCAGGCCGTTGATGAGGGAAGATCCCGCCGGGGAAACGTAGAGGTTGTACGTCTCCGGCACGTTCCGGTCGAGGGTGATGTCCATCTCCAGCGACTCGAAGTGCTCAACCGGCTGGGCGAACTCCCACCAGATGTTCGCGGTGTGCCACGGGCGCCCCGGCAGCTCCACCCCGGCGGCAGCGGCCATCTCCTCCGGGCTGGGCTGCGCGCATTCATCCACCACCGGCGCTGCGGCTGGGGCCGGAGCGGGCGCGGGAGCGGGGGTGAGCGTATCTGCCGAGACTGGAGCGGCCAGCCGGGCGGAGAGCAGGAGCAGGGAAACAAGTCGGGCGGATTTCATCTTGCCCGCGACCATCCAGCGGCCATGCCTGCCCTGCAAGCGCGGGGTGCGCAGGGACGGGCGGGGGCGGCTGGTTTTTTCCCGGCGGGTGGACCCGGACGGACGTCGCGCGGAGTGAGGGCGGGCAGCCCTTCGTGGTGCTGGCTCCGGGGGCGACGGTGGAGGAAACGGGAACCACTGACTCGCGCACGGTGACGGTGGGGGATGTGCTGCCTGCCGGCGGCGTGGCACCTCCGGCGCGGTTTATGAGGGTGCGGGTGGTGGTGCCGTGAGGGGGGAATGTAGAGTCACCTCGGAAAACGAATTGATCTCGTCCCTCTCCGCTGAGGCTCACTTTTCCGGGAAAGTCAGCCGGTGCGTCTTCCGGATTTTGTCGCGCCAGTCGTCGGCGAGTTGGGCCTCCGCCGCGAATTCCGGCCAGCGCTTCACCGCCGCCTGCACTTCCGCGATGATCTTCGCGGCGCGGCCCCGCTTCATTACCGCTGCTTTCGCGCACGCTTCGAAGTCATCCAGGGCGAAACCATCGCGCTTTCCGTTCAAGGTCATCTGGTGCGTGGCCGTCCACGAACCCGATGGATTGTAGCTGTAGGTCACGTCAAAGGCCGGCGCGAGCGACCACTCGCCCTGCTGGTTCATGAGGAAGGCAATGTTCTTCACATGATCGTCCTGATTCCGCGCCACGATGTTGAAGACCATCCGCCGGAACTGCTCCTCCACCGCCGCCATCGGCAGGTTCAACTGGCGGATCGCCAGCAGGGCCTGCTCGTAGGCATGGGCTCCGGCCTGGTTGAAATCGAAATGCGCCAGCGCGCAGAGTGACTGCATGTGCAGCTTCGCCCCGCCTGCGAGGCGATCAAAACGCCGCGTCATGAAATGCCGTCGTCCGTTTTCCTCCAGCAGCCGGCATTCGCTCATCGTGATGCCCGCCGTCCTCGCCATCAGGTGATAGGCATACTCGATGGCGCCGTAGCCCTTCGGGTCTTCCAGTTCCTTGTCCTTGTTGCCTGCCACACCGTCGAACTTCAGCAGCCAGCAGTCGAACCCGTCGCCCGCCGCGATCTGGCCGGAGCGCACTTCGTTGGTCGCGCGATTCCACGCGATCACGGCCTTGGCTCGCGCGCCGCCGGCCGACGTGCCCACACGCAGGATGTCGCGCAGCGCCTTCGCTTTTCCGGCCTCGTGGAAATGGCCCTGCAAGTCGCCGCGATGCGTCAGCACCTCGCTCGCCAGCCGCACCAGCGCGTCGATCTCGACCTTCGTCGCCGTGCGCGGCCGTGGCCCCAGCACTGGGGCAAATTCCAGCGCTCCCATGCCTCGCGTGCCGGTGTAGCAGAGCCGCTCCACCGCATTGAAACTCTTGGGCGTCCGGCCCTGCGTGGCCAGCCAGGCGTCGATCAGCGCATTGCCGAACTTGTCCGGCAGCGAATCTGCCATCAATCCCGGCAGCCCGTGAAAGGTGTTCCGCGGCAGCACGGGAAATTCATACACCCGCTCGCTCAACGGCATCGCCAGCGGTGAAAGCTCGATCCCGCTGCGCGCAAACTCAGCGTCGTATTGAAACGCCGCCACGTCGCGCCCTTGGTCGAGCGATACTGCGCCGATGGTCCGGCCCCAAAGCTGGACCTTCGCGATCATGACGGATCACCCCACGCCCATTTTTTCGCCCCGCCCGTCGCGGTTTTTTTGCCCGTCGCCCGTTGGCGCTTCCGGCCCGCCTGTTTTAACTGCGCCATCGGGCTCGCCGCTGGCTCGGGGATGAATGCTTCGAGGTTTTCCACCAGCCCGAGCACCCGGCACACGCGGATAAATCCCGACAACTGCGTCGCCGTCGCGCCCAGCTCCAGCCGCTGCACCGTGCGCAGGCCAAGTCCCGCCTGTTCCGCCAGCTGTTGCTGCGTGAGGTTGCGCGCCAGCCGGAGACCGGCCAGTCGTTCGCCGACCAGCCTCAGCAGTGCTTCATCGGTTAATTTGGCGTCCACCTTCATACGCGCCTAAAGTGGCCTATTATCGGAAAAAGTCAACTCTAAACGCCATATCTGGCGCTTTCATGAATATTTGTTTAAGCGCCACAAGTGGCGTTCTAATTAATCCATACCGGAGCAAGGCGCCATTGGTGGCTTGCTCGGAGGGGGAGGAATTGACGATTGATGAGCAAGGATTTTTGATTTGGGAAGGGGCGGGGAGGAGGGGTTCAGGGCCTCGGTTTTATCGTCCAGCCCGGGATGATCCTGCCTGCTCCGGGGTGTTGGCGGGATTTTTTGCTTGCCGGGGTGGGGGTTGCTCCGTTTGATGGCGGGCATGCTGAACTGGATCTGGCTTGGGATGATTTTGATCGCGGTAGTGGTGGGCGGCCTCACGGGGAAGTCCGGCGCGGTGTCGGATGCATTCATCGACGGAGGGAAGGCGGCGGTGATGAATGTGGCGCTGCCGCTGGGGGGGATGTTCACGCTGATGCTGGGGATGATGCGGCTGGTGGAAAAGTCGGGGCTGATCGCGCTGATGGCGCGGGCTTTCCGTCCGCTGCTGCGGGTGCTTTTTCCGGAAATCCCGGCGGATCATCCGGCGCTGGGGGCTATGATGATGAACATGGCGGCGAACTTCCTGGGGGCGGGAAATGCGGCGACGCCGTTCGGCCTGCGGGCGATGGCGCAGCTGGAAAAGCTGAACCCGCACCCGGGCACGGCGACGAATGCGATGTGCACGTTTCTGGTGCTGAATACAAGTGCGCTGACGCTGATCTCCACGACGGGCCTGCTGCTGCTGCGGCAGTATGGGGCGAGCAACCCGAGCCGGGTGATCGGGCCATCCATCGCGGCGACGGCGGTGGGGCTGGTGGTGGGGCTGGTGATGGTGAAGCTGCTCTCGCGGCTGCCGCTTTTTTCCCCGCCGGCTGTGGTGGCGGGGGCGGGCACGGGTGATGCTGCGGCGGCAGAGCTGGCGGAGGAAAAGCCGGAGCCGGGTCCGGTGCTGGTGCCCCTGAACGGGTGGCGGGTCTCCACGCTGGTGATTTACGGTCTGGCGGCGGTGTGGTCGGCGTGGAAGCTGTGGAGCCTTTCCGCGGGGGGGGAGGTGGACGGCTGGCAGCGGGTGCTGGGGGTGGTCTCGCAGATGGCGCTGCCTTTTGCGCTCGGGCTCTTTGTTCTCTACGCGGCGCTGCGGGGGCTGAAGGTGTTTGAGGAATTCATCGAGGGGGCCAAGGAGGGGATGCAGTCTGTGTGGCGGATCATCCCGTATCTGGTGGGGCTGATCGTGGGCTACCGGGTGCTGAATGCCTCCGGGGCGATCGACAAGCTTGTGGACCTGCTGCGGCCGGTGCTCGGGCTGATCCGGTTTCCGGCGGAGCTTTTCCCGATGATCCTGATGCGCCCGCTGAGCGGCAGTGGATCCCAGGCAGTGCTGGAGGGGGTCCTGAAGCAATTCGGCGGAGACCACGTGCTGAGCCTGAGCGCGGCGACGATGTATGGATCGAGCGAGACGACTTTTTACGTGCTGGCGGTGTACTTCGGCTCGGTGGGGATCAAGCGAGTGCGGCACGCGCTGGCGGCGGGGTTGATCGCTGACATGGTGGCGATGCTGACGGCGGTGCTGCTGTGCAGGGTGATGTTTTCGTGAGGCGGCTGCATTCCGGGGGGGAGCCGGCTGCGAGGAGGCAGGCCGGTGGAGCCGGTGCACGCAGCATGGCAGGACTTTGCGTGCCCCACGCCCGCAGGTCTGGTACAGGGGAGCTGGCAGGCCCCACTTTGTTCGGGTTTCGGAGATTTTTTCGGAGATTTTTTCTTGCCATCGGGGGTGGATTTTTGTACAACTGTTCGCCCGTGCCTCTGTCCCGGGTTGAGATCAGCCTGAACAGAACCTGAGGTGCCGTCCCCCATTCCCCCCGTCATCCCCTGCGTGCTTCCGTTCCCATTGGGAAGGAGTGCTCTTGGTTTGCCGTCAGCCTGCCCCACCTTGTGAAAAAAATCCCACTCCTGTTTCCCGTCGCCGCAGCATCGTTGCTGTTTGCCGCTGGTCTGGCCGTTCCGGCCCGTGCCGACATTCGCATCAGCGAATTCATGGCCAGCAACACGAAGACGATCACCGACAACGACGGCAAGTACTCGGACTGGATCGAGCTTTACAACACGGCGGGCACGCCGGTGAACCTGAGCGGCTGGCACCTGACGGATGCCGCCGGGGATCCGGTGAAGTGGACGTTTCCCCCGGTGACCCTGGGGGCGTACCAGACCATGATGGTTTGGGCGTCGAACGAGGACCGGCGGGACCCGGCGAAGCCGCTGCACACAAATTTCACCCTGCGGGCCGGCGGGGAGTACCTGGCGCTGACGCGTCCGGATGGCACGGTGGAGCAGTCCTTCGGGGCCTCGTATCCTCCGCAGTTTTCCGATGTGTCCTACGGACTGGGCGCCTCCACCCCGCCACCGCAGATCCTGCTGCCGGCGGGGTCCAATGCGGTGCCGGGCCCCGCGTGCCGGGTGCGGGTGCCATCCCTCACGGCCTCGCCGGTCGACAGTGCGGACCAGAACACGTGGATGAACCCGGCATTTGACGACAGCAGTGCGGCCTGGACCACCGCCCACACCGCCATTGGCTACAGCATTCTGGCGCCGACGGTGCCCCCGGCGGATCCGAACAGCGGGAACCTTTTTCCGCCGCTCATTGCCCCGGACGGGAACGTGCAGACGATCTACCGGAGCAAGAACCGGGGCATCTACATCCGCATCCCGTTCACGGTGGGGGATACAACGCGCTTCAAGTCACTGGTGTTAAAAATGCAGCACGATGACGGCTTTGTGGCCTACATCAACGGCAACTTCAAGGCCCACGCGCTGGCCTCCACGGCGCCGGCCCTGCCGACCGTTCCCGTGCCGTACAACTGCACTGGCGTGCCGAGCCTGGCGAATTCTGACCTCGAGGCGGCGATCCTGAAGCCGATCGGGCTGGTGAGCGGGGACGGCCCGGGGATCATTACCACCGGCCCAAATTTGCTGGCCATTCATGGAATCAACGCCACGGCGACTGGCAACGACGCCATTTTCAACCCGGAGCTTTCGGCCATTCTTTTCCCCGACCTGAACGGGACAACTGTTTACTTCAGCACGCCCACGCCAGGAGTGACCAACAATGCTGGCACGACGGCTCTGGGCCCGGTGATCACCGACACGACCGAAACGGTGCCTCCGCTCCAGGTGCAGCCCGTGTGGGGCGGCATCGAGAGCCTGCCTCTGGTGACCTCCGCAGTCTCTGGCTTCTCCGGAGTGCAGGGGCAGGGGGACTGGAGCTGGGGCTACCATGCGGGCACGGGGGCGTACAACTACCTCACGACCTTCACCGCGTTCCCCGGCGGCGCCAGCTCGGGTGCCTGGAACGGCACGACCCAGTGGTGGACGGGCACGGCGTGGGACCACAACACAGCGGCGGCGGCGCCGTTTACCTTCCTCAGCGGGGACACGGCTCACCCGAACGACTCGGCCCCCGGCCCGAAGGAGTCGCCCATCGCGCGGTGGACGAGCACGGTGGCGGGGCCGCACACCATCACGGGGAATTTCTCCCGGGCCTCCACGGCGGGGGACGGCACCACGGGGCGCGTCTACCGGAACGGGACGCAGATTTTCTCCGCCGTGACCAAGGGAGACTCCCAGCCCTTCACCCTGCCCGTCACCCTGGCGGTCGGGGACAAGATCGATTTCTTCCTGGATGTGGGCGGTGCTGATGATGACACAAGCGACTCGACAACCTATGTGGCGGAAATCCGGCAGGGGCAGCCGCCGGCCGTGCAGAACGTGCCCGTGGTCGTCACGAGCACCGTGGGCAGGACGGTACGAAACATCGGCACCGTGACGCTGAAATACCGGCAGATGTATGGCACGGAGCAGTCCACGGGCATGAACGACGCCGGGACGGGCGCAGATGTGGTGGCGGGAGACGGCACCTACACCGGCACCTTCACGACCAGCGCCCTTCAGCCCGGCCAGATGGTGCGCTGGCGCGTGGAGGCCACGGACACTGCGGCCAACCTGACCAAGGACCCGCCCTATCTCGTCCCGGCGGAGGACCAGCAATACTTTGGCACCATCGCCAACGACCCCTCCATCAACACCTCCGCCCTGCCCGTCATCCACTGGTTCATGGATGCGACGGTGAATCCGGACACGAATACGAAGTCTCCCATCGCTCTCTATTTCAAGGGCGAACTCTACGACAACTGCCAGTCGACCATCCACGGGCAGAGCACCTCCGGGTTTCCGAAAAAGAGCAACGACATCGACACGCCGTCCGACCACCGGATGAAGGTGTTCGACACGCCCGGAGCGGCCCGGGCGAAGGACATCAACATCCTGTCCAGCTACGCAGACAAGTCCAAGATGCGCACCACGCTGGCCTACGAGACCTACGCCGCCGCCGGGGTGAAGGGGCACTACGCCTTTCCGGTCAGGATCCAGCGGAACGGAGCCTTCTACGCCATCGGCGACTTTGTGGAGGATGCGGACGACCGTTTCCTGGAGCGGCTGGGCCTGGATCCAGACGGGGCGCTCTACAAGGTCTACAACTCGCTGGACGGCTCCACCATCACGACGACGAACGGCGGCGGGGTGGAGAAAAAGACCCGGCGCGCGGAAGGAACTGCTGATTTTCAGGCGGTGGTGGACGGGCTGGTCGAGACAAAGACCCTGGCCCTGCGCCGGCAGTATGCCTACGACAACGTCAACATGTCACAGTTCGTCAACATGATGGCGGCGACCTCGCTCATTCTGCACAACGACTGGGGGCACAAGAACTACTACATGTACCGTGACTCGAACTACACGGGCGAGTGGTACCTGCTGCCCTGGGATGTGGATCTCACCTTCGGCCACACGTGGATTGGCGGTCCCGGCTATTTTGACGACGACATTGACTCGTCAGCCTCCGTGGTTCTTGGCCCGCCGAACCGGCTGAAATCCCTCCTCTATGCCGGTGGCACCGGCTCCGGGGCCGCGGCTGCACCGGAAATGGTGCAGATGTTCCTGAGGCGGCTGCGCACCCTGATGGACCGCCACCTGGGCGCCACCGCCAGCCCGGCTTCGGAATTTGAGACCCGCATGCGCTACTGGGCGGACCAGTTTGACCCGCCCGGGCTGACCGTCGGGCAGAGTGATGCGTATCAGGATTTTAAAAAGTGGGGCTTCTGGGTGGACACCAGCGGCACGCAGATCGTCTACACCGACTCGCGGGCGGGTGACCACACGCTCCGGCCGTACCTCGGGCGGATGATCGACACCAATCCATCGCCGACCTACCCGTCAGCAAACCCGAACACCAACCTGAACCGGACGACGATCCCCGCCTTCCTCGCCGGCCGCCGGGCCACGCTTTACGCCACCACGCACCAGAGCCAGGCGATGCCCGCAGCCCAGGCCGCAGCGCCCGCGATCAACATCGCCACGGTGGACTACAACCCGGGAATCGGGAACCAGGAATACGTCAAACTGACAAACACGGGCACCG
This sequence comes from bacterium, assembly GCA_031411255.1. Classification (GTDB taxonomy): domain Bacteria; phylum Verrucomicrobiota; class Verrucomicrobiia; order Verrucomicrobiales; family V1-33; genus JANOAS01. The sequence continues at coordinate 16,717 of JANOAS010000267.1, read as the reverse complement.
TGGCGGTGGACGTCTCCGGCTGGGTGCTGAGCGGGGCCATCGACTACAGGATCCCGGATGGCACGGTCATCCCCACTGGGGGCGGCACCACGGAAAACATCGGCGCTCTCTACATTGCGCGGGATCCCGTCGGTTTCCGCGCCAGAACCACCGGGCCAAAGTCGGCCCAGTTCTGCTACTGCGTCGGGCCCTACGACGGCCAGCTCTCCGCGCGCGGGGAATCCTTGATCCTCTCCAACACCGCAGGCACCCAGATCGCCACCACCACTTGGGCCGCTGCTCCCACCGCCGCCCAGCAGTTCTTGCGGGTGACGCAGATTATGTTTGAGCCGAATGCCCCCACTCCGGCGGAAATAGCGGTGAACAACTCGCTCATCGACGCGGATTTCGAGTGGCTGGAGCTGACGAACTTCGGCACGTCCACCCTGAACCTGGCGGGTTCGCAGGTTGTTGACGGCATCACCTACACCTTCCCCGCCGGGACGACGCTGGTCGCCGGGGCAAAACTCATCCTTTCGGCGAATCCCACCGCCTTCGCCCTGCGCTATCCCGGTGTGACCGCCGCCGTGCTGGGGCCGTGGCTCGGCCAGCTGGACAACAGTGGCGAGACCCTTCACCTCGTCGATCCTGCCGGGGAGTCGGTTCTGGATTTCTCCTACAACGACAAATGGTACGGCCCTGCGGACCACGACGGGCACTCCCTCGTCATCTACGATCCTCTGACCACACCCTACAGCGAGTGGGGCGGTCGTCCGCACTGGGGCGTGAGCCTCGCTCCTGGTGGCACACCTGCCGCTGCCGTTTCCCCCCTGGGCATGGTTTACAATTTCTGGGCGAACACCCCCTTCACCAGCCTGGAACGGGACAACCCGCTCATCAGCGGCCCGGCGGTCAATCTGGATGATGATTCGCTGAACAATCTGCTCGAATACGCCCTGGGCGGCAACCCCAAGGCCGGCTCCGAGGCCCCTCTCCCCATTGGCGGCAGCGTGGTGGATGGCGCGGACACCTACCGCACTATCTCCTTCCGCCGGGTCAAGAACGCCCTCGACCTGTCTTACGTGCCCGAAGTGAGCGACGAGGTGGACGGTGGCTGGGCTCCGCTGACCGGTCCTCCCCTCAGCGTCACGGACAATTTGGACGGCACCGAAACGGTCGTCGTCCGGGACACCGTTCCCGTCACCGCCGCCCGCCGCTTCATCCACGTCCGCATTCTCCTTGCCGAATAGCCTTCATTTTATTAAAGTTACCAGAAAAATCGCACTCCTTGTGAATCATCCTTGCCATTGAGACCGATTTTTGAGAAAAGATCACCAGCGCTTCCACATTTAACAGCCTTCATTCCCACCATGAAAACAGATTCATCCAGCCGCCCACCACGCAAAATCCTCAGCAAACCCCTGAAACTGACAGCGTTTTCGCTGATGGCGATGGCGGGAACCGCGCACTTTGCGGCGGCACAATCGACTTGGAATGCCGATGCCTCTGACAATTGGAGCAACGCTGCCCGCTGGACGGGGGGAGTTCCCAATGCCATCGGCGCGGTGGCAAATCTTCAGTTCAACATCACTACCGGGACTAGGACGGTGACCATCGACGGCACTTCCGTCACCCGGACGGTGGGGACCCTGCGCTTTGAAGACCTGACGACGGCGAGCAACGACTGGATTCTGGCTGCGCCGGCCGGGAACTTCTTGGCGCTGGACGTGGCGAGTGGGAACGCCCAAATCATCGTCAACAACCGCACGGCGACCATCTCTGCGGCGATCAAAAGCGGTGCAACGGCTGACCCCATTCTCGTTTCAGGGGCCGGGCTCCTTGTGCTGAGTGGAGCCAACACCTTTACCAACACCTTGACGCTGGCCAGTGGGGCAACGCTCCAGCTGGGTGCGGCGGGTGCCCTGGGTGCCACTGGAGCGGGCAACGAAACGGCCGTTAGTGCCGGTGCTACCCTCAATATTAACGGTATCGCGGTGACCGCTGGCGAGATCGTCAGGATCGCCGGCTTTGGGTCCGGCACCAACGGGGCGGCACTCCTCAACAACGGTGCCGCACAACAAAACGCCCTGAGCAACGTGATTCTGACAGCGGATGCAGCTGTTGGGGGCTCGGGCCGGTTCGACATCCGCACGGGCACGCCCACGCTGGATCTGGCCGGATTCCGCCTTTCCAAGATAAGCGCAAACCAGTTCAGCCTCGTCGGCGCGAATGTCTCGTCGGGAAACATCGATATCAATGCCGGCACTGTTTCTGTGGAAACCACCTCGCAGGTGAAGGGCACAGGCAGCATCAATGTGGCCAACGGGGCGACATTGGGGCTGTATGCCAACACCACGTCGGGCAGTGTGACGCGCCAGGTGGTTCTGGCAAATGGGGCCACCATCAACGAATTGGGCAGCAGTGTTGCCTCCATTCTTTCCTCCCCGGTCGTCCTTGCAGGCAATGCCACGGTTGCCGTCACCACGGCTGCCACTTCCCTGACCATGCAGCAGGGCGTGCAGCAGGCGGGCGGTGTCTGGGGTCTGACGAAAACCCAGCTCGGCACCCTGAATCTTGGTGCGTCGAACTTCACCGGTCCTCTCAACGTCGCCGCCGGTACGCTCGCTCTGGCAGGCGGGCCGAACAGCCTCTCCACACGCCAGGTCACCGTGGCTGACGGTGCCGTCTTTAACCCCGGCGGGGCCTATACCGTTCAGGCAGGCGGCTATTTGACGGCGGGGCGCGCCACGGCACCGGCCACGGACATTGGCTCCTCTGTCATTCTTGGCCCGGGGTCCAACCTCAACCGCGGCGCCATCAATGCCGTCAGGACCACCACCATCAATGGCGACCTCGAGCTGAACGGCGGGACGCTGCACCTGGACCTCGGGGCGGCCACCACCAGTGCCGACGTGATCGCGCTGACCGGGACTGGGAATGTCACCCTCTCGGGCACGAGCAATATCGTCATCCGTCCGGTCGCGGGCAACTACACCACCACGCCGGGCTTTGCTGTCGGCAGCTACACCGTGGGCACCTACACCGGTGCGCTGGGCGGCGCGGGGAGCATAGGGATTGCCAATGCGGGCGAATACCGGCAGACATTCGCCCTCAACACGGCAACGCCCGGCCAGATCAAGATCGACGTGACCGGGGCGGCGGACATCGTCAGCTACATTGGGAGCGGTGGCACGGACGTGTGGGATGCCGGCATCACAGCCAACTGGTTCAGCAGCTTTGGACCGGACAAGTTTTATCACCTTGACCAGGCAAATTTCGACGGAAGCGACGCGGCTCCGAACGTCAACATCAAAGGTGTCGTCATGCCGGCGAGCATTCTGGTGGATGCCAGCGGGATTGACTACAGCTTCGGCGGTAGCGGCACCATCTCCGGCCCCGGCGGATTGAATGTGGCGGGTGGCACGCTCGCAGTGCGCGGGGAGGCGCATGACTTCTCGGGAAATGTCAGCATCACCGGCGGCCAGGTGAACGTGCGCACCCTCGCCGGCCAAGGCGCGGCGGCGGGCTCGCTCGGTGCCGGCACGGCGCTCACCCTCTCAAACGGCACGCTCAATTTCGACGGTGGCACCACCTCCAGTTCGCGCAACATGACGCTCGGGCTGACCGCCGCCGACACCGGCAGAATCAAAGTGACCGACCCGCTCTCAAACGTCACCCTGAGTGGTGTGATGAACACCAGCGCGGGCAGCCTGACCAAGACCGGCAACGGTATCCTCACCCTCAGCAGCACCGGGGCCAATTTTTCAGCCACCAATGTGAATGTGCTCGAAGGCTCGCTCAAGGCAGGCAACAACACGGTCCTCGGCACGCGGACTGTGACCGTCTCCACAGGGGCCACCTTTGACGCCAACGGCATTATCGGAAATGCCACCACCGGCGGCAACCCGGTGGCAGCGGGCACCCGGCCCACGATCGAAATCATTGGCAACGGCATGCCCGGTCAGGCCGCCTTCTGGAATGGCGGCGCGGCGACGTCGAACCAAAACCTCGCCGGAAAAATCATCCTGACGGGCGATGCCACCTTTGGCAGCCCCGTTCGCTATGATTTGAACAACTCCATCGCTGGTGTGTTCAACGCGGATGGTGTGATTGGTCTGACCATCGTGGGCGGCACGAACACCCTGACCCTCGTCGGAACCGGGGAAAAGTGGTGGGCTCCGAATGCCGGGGCTACCGTTGGCAAGATCAACATCAACCAAGGGCGACTCGGGGTACAGTCCTCAGGCAATTTGGGTGACAACTCCTTCCCCATCGTCATCAACCCTGCGGGGGATCTTTCCTTCTTTAACGACCAGACCAACGGCAAGCCGATCCAGTGGAATGGCGGCATGATCTCGAACACGGGCACTGGCACAGTCGGGAAGATCATGAATGGCGGCACCACCCTGACTGCCAGCAGTTTTATCAACAGCTCAGGCAACACCGTGGCCAACCTGATGGTGTTTGACCATGCCACTTTCACCCTCGGCGGCAACACGCTGAGCAAGATCGGTGGGGCCAACACCAACGGGGATGTCCAGATCAAGAACAACACGGCCGGCACGGGAGCTGGAAACATCAATGTCTACATTGGTTCGGTCTCGGCGCTGGCCAATGCGAAGATTGATGGAGCGGGCGTGGTCGCGGTGAAAGGCGGAACGTTCAACCTGGACGACACCGGCGGTGCTTCCACCCTCTCGAAAACCCTCCAGCTCAATGGAGGTCTTTTCCAGAACGTGACGGGCAGCCACACCATCGGCACCGTTGTTTCCGGCGGCCATGGCCGGATTTTTAACAATTCCGGCGGGACGACCCTGTCGCTTGGGGACATCACGATGGCTGCGGGTCGCGGCATTCAGTTTGGCACGACGGGAGATGTGGCGCTGAGCACAATTAATGGTGCGGCTCCAGCGGTGGGCAAGCTCGGGGCCGGTGTCACCGCTGGTCCGGCTCCCGCCACCACGGGCTTCGCCACATGGACGGGTTCCGTCGTCGGGGTCGCGACCACGACCAACAACAACTTTGCTTCCGCCACGGCGGTGGATGACGTGCTGGTAAACGCCGTCACCACCCTGCCTGCGGGCAACCAGACGGTGAACTCGATGATTGTCGAGCAGAACCTGACCTACGGAGCCGGCGGGCAGGTGATCACCCTCAACGGTGGCGGCATGATCATCCGGGCCAATAACAGCACCATCGGAACCACGGTCGCGAACGCGGGAAAGCTGACCTCCGGCGCGGCGGATGGGCGTCTGGTCTGGAACGGACCGGAAACGTATGAAACCCGCGGCACAGCCGACCTGCGGGCCAACATCATCGACTACGCGATTTCCGGCGGCGGGTTCCGTCCTGTCACCCTGGTGAAAAATGGTCCTGGTGGCCTGACGGGCCTCGGCGCGGACACGGCCAATGCCATGCTGAACAGCACCTTTTCTGGTGGGGCGGTGATCAGTTCCGGGCGCGTGGTGCCCTTGGGCTACACCGCTCTCGGCACCGGCTCCGTCACGATCAATGACGGCGGCCAGCTTGGCCTTTTCGGGCTGACGCCAGGCACCAACAACCTTGCCAGCTACCTGCCGAACAACATTACGGCCTCAGGGTGGGGCTCGGTGGAGGCTGCGGGAAATTTGGGTGCCATTCGTTTCGGTAACAACGTCATTCTCAGCGGAAATCTCACCCTTGCCGATCAGGCCCGACTGCATGACCAGGCGACGAACAACACCGGGATTTTCGGGGTTGTCTCGGGAACCTCAGGTTTGCAAAAGACCGGCACCGGCACGGTATACCTGGCCAATCCAGCGAACACGTTCACAGGCCCCGTTGAGGTTGGCTTCCGCGACTTGGCGGGCGGCGTGCTGGCCGTGACCAAGCTGGCCGATGGCGGATCCAATTCCTCGCTCGGCGCCGGGTCTTCTGCGGCCGGCAACGTGATCCTCAACAACTCGACCCTGCGCTACATCGGCAACGGGGACAGCACCAACCGCCTCGTCACCCTCGGTCAGGGATTTAACCTCGGTGCCACGCCGACCTCCACGATTGAGGCCTCGGGTTACGGCGCCTTGAACATGACGAGCACGGGAAACATCGGCTTCACGGAAGGCAGCTTCCGCACCCTGCAACTCTCGGCGACGGTGCTCAACAATGGTGCGAATTTCACCAACGGCCAGCTGCCGGTCAACACCTTCTCCCCGGTGCTGGGTGATCCGACGGGTGCGACCTCGCATGGCTTTGGCCAGTTCATCAAGAATGGACCGGGTATCTGGGTGCTGACGAGCAACCAAACTTACAGCGGCGCCACCACCCTGACCGACGGCATCCTGCGTCTGGGCAACGGCGGCACGACCGGTTCCCTTGGAGTGGGCGCGCTGGGGGCCAACACCGTCACCTTCCAGAACAGTGCGGATCTCGAAATCAACAGGTCGAACACGTACAATTTCAACCACACCGCCACTGGCAGCGGCACCGGCGGCGATGCCGAGCTGGTGCAGGTCGGCTCGGGCACCACCATCATCGGCGGGGTGGGAGACAACGGCAGCCTTCGCGTGCGCGTGGAAAATGGCGTGCTGGAGCTGGCCAAGGACAGCAGCACAGGCGCCCACGCTGTGGCGCTCGGAGCCATCGTCAATGGGGGCACCCTGCGCTTGGGCGGCACGGGAACGTCGATCACCGGGCTCTCGCTCACTTCGCCAGTTGGTGAGAACTTTGTCGACCAGCTCTTCGACGGCGCTGCGGCAGGCAACGCGGCGAGCACGGTGACGGTCAATGCAGGCACGTTCGACCTGAACGGACGGTCCGAGGCGATCAGCCGGCTGGAAGGGAACGGAGGTGTGGTCACCAACAGCGTGGCAGGCACCGTGGCCACTCTGAATGTCGGCAGCGGCAACGTTTCCAGCTTCTCCGGCGCGGGCTCGACCATTCAGGACGGCACCGGCACCACGGCTCTGGCCAAGATCGGCACCGGCACCAGCGTCGTGCTGGCCAACAACAACTTCACCGGTGGCACAACCATCCGGCAGGGCGTCCTGCAGGTGGGCAGCAACGGCACCACCGGCTCCCTGGGCACGGGTCCGATTGACATTCAGCTCAACGGCACGCTTGCCATCAACCGCTCGAACGCCTTCGCCCTGCCGTCCAATGTGTCCGGCACCGGCACTCTCATCCAGGCCGGCACGGGGACAACGACCGTTTCCTCTCCGCTGGCCCTGACCGGCGGCGTCAGTGTGAACCGCGGCACGCTACAGGTCGACCTGTCTGGTGGAAATGACCGGTTGAATCCGGCCACCGTGCTCACGGGCAATGGAGGTAAAATCAGCTTCACCGGTGCGGGCACGCAGAACCTGACCGGCCAGTTCAATATTGCCGGCAGCGACCTTGAGTCTGTCTCCAGCGCAGTGGTGAACCTGCCGTCGGCCTGGAACCGCTTCAACGGCGGCACCACAAACTTCGCCGCCAGCGGCGGTGGTGTCTTCAACAGCGCCATTGCCAATGTGAACAACGTCATCGGCTCGGCTCAGGTGGCCTACGCGACCCTCAACGGCACGGACTGGGCCGCCCAGACGGCCGGGGTGGTCAGCGCCTACACTGGCTACACGGCCAACACCTACGCTGCGGCGACCCACACGGACGTGACGGCGGACTTCGCCTTCGGTGCCACTCCCGCGACGAGCACGCTGCGGTTTAATGCGGCGGGTGTCGTAGATCTCGGTCTCGATGCGCAGACGCTGACCCTGCAGCAGGGCGGTGTGCTGGTGACGCCAATCGTCGGAGCCAGCCTGACCAAGATCAGCGGGGGCACGCTCACTGGTGCAGCCGCCCTCGGCAGCGAGGTGGCCGTTCACCAGCACAACGGCTCGGGCAATCTGGAAATCTCCGCCATCATCGCCAACAATGGAACCAATGTGACGCACCTCTCCAAGGCGGGCAACGGCACGCTGGTCCTGACTGGCGCCAACACCTACTCTGGTGAAACCCACATCAACCAGGGCGTGCTCCAGGTCGGCAGCGCCGGCACAGTGGGCACGCTTGGCGCAGGCCCCGTCTACAATGATGCTTCCCTCGCCTTCAACCGCACAGATTCGATCAACGTGGACAACTCGATTGACGGGTCTGGCTCGGTGCTCATCAAGAGCGGGACGGTCTCACTGCGCGGGGCGAACAATTTCACCGGCGGTCTGACAGTTTCCGCCGGCACGGTCCGCACCGACCGTGGAAACCTGCTGACGAACCTCACGGGGGTCGTCGCCCAGCATAACAACCACGCATCCCCGCTCGATGGGCTGGGCGGGAACGGTTTTGGTCTTGGGACGATCACCCTCGGGGACGCCAGCACGGGGCCGGGCAATGTTTCCCTCCTGACCGACGCCGGCGCGGACATCGCGAACCCGATCGTCGTGAGCGCGCTCGGGTCTGGCACGGTGACGATCGGCTCCGGCAGCGGGCCCTCCAGTGGAATCAACGCCGGGTTCTTCGACGGCCCGCTGGTCCTGAACCGAGCCACCACCCTCCAGGCGGTCAATGCGGACCGCACGACCTTCACCAACACCATCAGCGGAAACGTGGGCACGCTGACGATTGCCGGTGGTGGCCGGGTGACGATTGAAAATGACAACATTTTCGTCGGTGATGTGGTGCTCTCCGGCGCAGGAACGACCCTGCAGGTCGGCACTGGCGCGCTGGCGGCGCAGAAAAACCAGATTCCCGATGCCTCCGGCGTCACGCTCGGGGCGGGAACAACTTTCACGCTGAACGGCGACACCGAAGTCATCGCGACGCTGAACTCCACCGCGACCGACAGCAGAGTGGGCGGCATCGCCGGTGGTCCGACTTCGCTGGTCGTGACCAACGGGGGATCCTTTGACGGGGTACTGGCGGGCAACCTTGGCACCGCGCTGACGCTGGAAGCCACCGGTGGCACCCTGACCCTGGGTGGAACGGTGGACAACAACTCCGGGCGCATCAATGTGAATGGAGCCACGGTGGTCCTGGCCAAAGTGAGCACCGCTGCCGTTCACGCCGCTGCTGTTGATCTGACCATCACCTCCGGAACTCTCCGGCTCGCCGGAACCGGGACAGCCATCACCGCCATCGCCGGGGCAAACCCCGTCGACCAGATTTTTGACGGAACGATCGTTGTGATGAACGGCGGCACGCTCGACTTGAACGGCAGGAGCGAAGGTGTGGCGCGCTTGGACGGGTATGGGGGCCGCGTCACCAACATGGCTGCGGGCACCACCTCCACGATTAACGTGGGCATCGGCAACTTGAGCAACCTGATGACGGCCGGGTGGTCGGGAAACATCAACGACGACTTGGGCTTGGTTGCCCTGAACAAGCTCGGCAACGGAGTGGCCATCTTCACTGGAAACCTGACCCACACCGGCGGCACCACTGTCGCTGCGGGTGGCATCCAGATGGGCAACGGCAGCGGCACGGGCGGCACGCTGACGGGCAATGTGGTGCTGACGAATGGAAATTCCCAGCTCATCTACAACGTCGGCGCGAACACTGTCGCGGCGGCGAACATCAGCGGCGCGGGCGAACTGATTTCCAACGGCACCGCCACGACGGCGGTCACCGGCAGCAACACCTACACCGGGACCACCACGGTGAACAGCTCCGGCACGCTGAACGTCGGCAACGGCGGCGCGACCGGCACCCTCGGTTCCGGAAATGTCACCTTGAATGAAGTCTCGGTGCTTGCCTTCGAACGCGCCAATGCGCTGCTCGTCCCGAACGCCATCGGCGGCACGGGCAGTGTGGTGCAGAAAGGTGCGGGTACGACCACCCTCTCCGGCACGAACCTGACTTACACGGGCAAGACCACGGTGACCGCCGGCACGCTGGAACTGAGCGGCGCCACGACCGGACTTTCCGGAACGAGTGCGGTCGACGTCAAGGGCGGCACCCTGCTGCTGAGCGCGGCGAACACCTCCGACCGGATCAACAACACGGCTCCGGTTTCCCTCGGCGGGCCCTCCACGGCCTCGACGCTGGCGGCGACCGGCACCATCACTGAAACGATGGGCGCACTGACGCTGACTTCCGGTTCCGGGGTTCGGGTGATCGACTTCGGCACCGGCGCAGGCCTGCTGACCTTCGCCTCCCTCGCCAGCGACACGGCAGGCGTGGCCGTCCAGATCTGGAACTGGAGCGGTACCGTCCTCACCGGAGGCGGCACAGACCAGCTGATCTCAACGGGCATCCTCGGGGCCAACATCTTGCTTTCCGACATCAGCTTCTATAAGGACAACGGCCTTACCTACGCCGGGGACACCATCTTCGTCAGCGGCACGAGCGGGGAGCTGGTCCCGATCCCCGAAGCGGGCAGTGTGCTGACCGCGCTGCTCCTGCTGGGTTCCGCAGGCTGGCGCGAGCGCCGCAAGTTCACCCGCACCCGCAACGCGGCCTGAGGAAGGTCGCAGCCGCAGCGGCTGCTGATTCCATCCTGGTGAAATATTCGAAAAGCCGGATCCGCGAGACTGCGGGTCCGGCTTTTTTCGGAAACTGGGGGCTCAGCGGGGGTGCGAAATATTGAGGCCCGCGCAGCGTGTTGAGGCTTGCCAGCGAAGGGGGGATTCGTAGTATCCTCCCACCATGAAGCGCCCGTTCCTTTCCAGTTTTCCTGCCCTCCTGCTCTCAGGTTTTCTCCTGACCGGCCCGGAGGCGGGTGCCGTGGTAGTGGAGCACAGGCCTGCGCCCCGGGCGGCGCTGCCGGAACTGTGCCCGGTGCTCTTCGGGCTCGGGGAGAAGAAGAAGCCGGAAGACCCCACGGCAGCAGCGCTGGCGGAGGCGACGAAGCAGATCGCCGCCCTCGACAAGGACCTGGCGGGGTATGAAAAAAAGCTGACAGCGAAGCCTGACAATGCCCGGGCGATGCGGGACGCGGCCAACTGCCTGCGGGGCCTGATCGGCCTTCGGCTTTTCCGGCGGGAGCCGGGGGATGTGGACGCGGCACTCGCAAATGCCACCCGGCACGTCACCCTGCGGGAAAGCCTGCGCCAGCCCGAACCGGCAAACGTCGAAAACACGTGGGATGTGGCTTATTCCATGGAGTTGCTGGGGATGGCGCTCCTGGGGCACGGCCAGCCGGGAGATGCGGATCAGGCGGTGGAGCACCTGGTGAAGGGGCTCAAGCTGAGGGAGGACCTGCTGAAGGAGAACCTGAAGGCGCCGTGGATCGCGCTGGCTGCGGATGCCGTGGCGGTCAGTGTGGAGCGGCTGGGGCAGCTGCTGCGGGAGCGCGGGCGGCCCGGGGATGCGGAGAAGGCGCTCGGGCACATGATCACCACCTTCAAGCTGCGGGAGGCCCTGCTGAAGCGGGAGCCGGAGTCGCCGGATGCAAAGTTCCGGTTTGCCGCCAGTCACGGCGAAATCGGCGACTTGCTGGGCGAACGCGGGTTGAAAGGGGATGTGGAAAAGGCCCAGGCGTATCAGGCCCGGCAGGTCGACATGCTGGAGGCGATTCGGAAGGAACTGCCGGAATCCAAGCCGGTGCAGCGGAGCCTGGCGATGGCGAGTGCCGGTTTCGGATCTCTGCTCAGCAAGCGGGGGAAGCCCGAGGACATGGAGCGGGCCGGGACCTGTCTGGACCGGGGGCTGGAGCTGACCCGGAGCCTGCTGAAAGAAGAGCCGGCCTCCCTGCAGGCGGGCAATGACGTGGCCTACTGCCTGGACCGGACGGGGGATTACCTGCGGAACCGAAAGAAACCCGGTGATGAGGCGCGGGGGCTGGCCAGCCACAAGGAAAGCCTGGCGATCAGCGAGGACGTTCTGAAGCGAAGCAGATCACCTGAGGACTTTGCCCGCGGGGTGCTGGTGAGCATGATGAATTTTGCCAGCCATCTCGGAAACAGCGGAAAGCCGGCGGATGTGGAACAGGCTCTCAATCTTTACCGCAAAGCCGAGGGTCTGGCCGAGGGACCGCTGGCGGGCCATCCTGGCTGGAGGGAGGCGACGCTGGATCTCACGGGATGTTTGGGCGGCCGGGCATTGCTGCTCATACGCCGGGGGCAGCCGGCCGATTTGGAAAAGGTGCAGGCGGACTTGAGCCGCTGTCTGGCGCTCCATGACGGGCTGCTCAAGGTGAACCCGGACCTGGTGCTGGCCGCCCGCAGCCAGGCCATCACCTGCCTGAGAATGGCAGACTTGTGCGCCGTGACAAAAAAGGAGGACCCGGGCGTCTGGGTGACCCGTGCCTGGGAGCAGCTCAATGCGATGAAGCAGCGTGGGCAGTTTCTCTCAGTCCAGGACCAGGCGCTGCTGGAGGAACTGCGGGTGAAGCTGGGAAAATAGCAGGGACACCTGCACTTTCCGAGAGGGCAAGCTTCCGCCGTTGATCATTGCGGCGGGCGGATGAATGGTGCGGGAACACCACCTCCCTCATGAAGCCGAATTTTCTGGAAAAACTGCTCACCCGCCTGGACAAGGTCAGCCCTGACCAGGTCCAGGACATCCTGCTGCGGCTGCTTCGCGAGAAGGGGTTTCTGGAGAAGGTGTTCGAGGCGCTGCAGGAGGGAGTGTTCATTCTGGAGCCGAAGGGGCGTGTGACGTTCATGAACCGTGCGGCGGCGGGTTTTTTCGGGCTGGATGCGGAGGTGGCCACGGGTCGCTCGCTGACGGACCTGATCCCCGGTCTCGACTGGTCCACTGGCACGGAGACGGGCGCGTTCAGCCGGGACCTTGAGGTGTTCTATCCGGAAAACCGGTACCTGAATCTCTACGCTGCGCCCATCGCGGAAGGGACGGACACGGAGCCCAACCGTCTCGGGCACGTGGTGCTGGTGCGCGACATCACGCAGACGCGGCGGATGACGGAGGAAATGATCGAGTCCGAGCGGCTCTCCGCGCTCACGATGCTGGCGGCAGGCGTGGCGCATGAAATTGGCAATCCGCTCAATTCGCTGAACATCCACCTCCAGCTCCTGGAGCGGAAACTGAAAAAGCGCTCACCCGAAGCCTATGATGCGGTGCGCGAGCAGATCGACGTGGCGCGGGGGGAGATAAAACGGCTCGACTTCATCGTGGCGCAGTTTTTGTCCGCCATCCGTCCGTCCCGTCCGCAGCTGGAGCTGGAGGACCTGAACCAGCTCATCGAGGAGGCGGTGCGCTTCCTGGAGCCGGAGGTGAAGGACCGGCAGATTCGGCTGAAGCTGGAACTCCACTCCAGCCTGCCGCTGCTGCGCGTGGATGGGGGGCAGATGAAGCAGGCGTTTTACAACCTGATCAAGAACGCCTGCCAGGCCACCCCGCCGAAGGGGGAACTCTTCATCCGGACGGACTTCAATGATTTCGAACTGCTGATGACCTTTTCCGACAATGGCGGCGGCATCTCTGCCGCGAACCTTGGCAACCTGTACCAGCCGTTTTTCACCACGAAAAAATCCGGAACCGGACTCGGCCTGCTCATCGTCCGGCGGATCGTGCGCGAGCACGGCGGGGAGCTGGCCATCCAGTCAGAGGAGGGAAAGGGGACACGCATCACCATCCACCTGCCGCTGGGCCCGAAGGCCCCGCGGAGGCTGGGGCCGCCGGGGGAGTGAGAGCGGAGGCGGGTGAGCGCCATGGTCACTGGTGAAACTCGACCCACTGGAGGTCGAGCGAGGTGTCTGCAGGCCCTTTGAGCACCAGGAACACGGGGGCGGGCTTTTCCTGCGGTGGAATCGGAGTGGTGAGGACGTCCGGTTTGCCGTTGGTATTGCGGGCGGGAAATTCCACCCTGCCGAGGAGGGGGCCGTCGGGGGCCGAGGCGTGGATTTCCACGATAAGCGGGGCCTTCGCACTGGTGGGCCAGCCGGTGAGGGAAATGGAGGACACTTTTCCCAGCGGGATGGCATCAAACGAGATCCAGCCGTCCGGCAGGAGGCGGGCGAGCATGCCTCCGCGCTCCAGGGTGTGGGAGCGGATGGCGCGGGAGGAGTCGTCAAAGTGGCACGCCAGCTGGCGGCGGGTGCGCAGGGTGAGGGCGGCCTGGGCGCGCAGTGGCGGGGCGTCGGGCGTGCCGGCATCCACGGTGCTGGCGGTGAGGGTCATGATCCCGTTGGGAAACTGGCTCCACACTCGCTTTGGCTCGGACAGGGTGACATCACCGCTCAGGCCGGGCGGCAGCGTCCTGGTCTGGCGGCTGGCCAGGGAGAGCACGTAGTCGATCATTTGCAGGGCCTGCGCCTCTGTTTGCTGCGGGTGCGGCGGCATGGGCAGCTGGCCCCAGACGCCGGTGCCGCCGGAAATGATTTTCTTCGCCAGCACAGGGCGGGCGGCGGCATCGGAGGCGTATTTTTTTGCGACTTCGATGTAGGGCGGCCCGGCGGATTTCTCCGTGGTGCTGTGACAGGCGAAGCACGTGCCGGCGCGCATGAGGGCGAGGCCGGGGAAGCCGGCGGTGTCATCCCCGGGGCGGAAACGGTCCCGCTGATCGGCCTGGATGAGGACTTTTTCCGGCGGGAGTGCCCCGTCCTCGGCGTCGGTGGCGGCGAGTTCGTAGTGAACGGGTTTCCCCCATTCAAAGAAGTCGCCGTTCGCCGGTTTTGCGAAGCTGAGAGCTGGCGGGGCGTTGCCCACGGTGATCACGGTGCTGGCGGTGGTTTGGAAGGATTTGGTATCGGTGGCTGTGAGGGTCACCGTGTGCGGGCCCGGTGTGGAAAAAACCTGAGTTGTCACCTTGTCCGCACTCACCTTTTTCCCGTCGATTTTCCACTCCAGGGTGAGTGGGTCACCATCCTTGTCCGAGGCGGCGGCGGTGAGCTGGACGCTGAGCGGGGCGCGCCCTGCGGTCGGGGAGGCGGTGATGGAGACGACGGGATGGCGATTGCCCTTGTTATAGGTCAGGCGGCTGATGGTGCTGTCGGAATTGCCCACCCAGCTGTCACCCATCTCGGCAAGGTAGATTTCACTGCCACGGATTTTGATCTGGTTGATCTTCCGAAAGGTGGTGGCAGGGGCGATGGGGACGAGGTCGATGAGCTTCCCCTCCGGGGTGAGACGGGCGGCCATGAGCCAGTTGCGCATCCAGTCCGCGAAAATCAACGAGCGGTCCAGCTCCTCCGGGGGCTGCGTCGTGGTGGCCGGGCCGGTCTGACGATGAAAGATGGGGCCGCCGGTGATGCTGCGTCCGCCGGAGCCGAGTGCCGGCCACGCGGGCATGGCGGCGGCGGTGTAGCCGAGCAGGGCGGGACGGGCGGGGGGCAGTTCGCGCAGGCCGGTGTTGTGCGGAGAGTCGTTGACCAGGTGCTCCGGATCGTAGAAGGGGCCGGCTTCTTTTTTCGTGACGGGATCGTAGGGCCGCCAGGGATCGTTCGGCCCGGAGCAGAAGGGCCAGCCGTAAAAGCCGGGCGAGGCAGCCAGGTTCAGCTCGTCATACCCCTCAGGGCCGAGGCCAAGGGCGGTGTCCACATTTCCGCCGACATCGCCCCAAGTGATCCAGCCGGTCAGGTGGTCAAAGTCGACGCGCCAGGGGTTCCTCACGCCCCAGGCGTAGATTTCCGGACGGCCCTGTGTCTTGTCGGTGAATGCATTTCCGGCCGGGATGGTGTAGGTGCCGTCGGGCTCGGGATGGATGCGGAGGATTTTGCCGCGCAGGTCCTGGCTGTTGGCGGCGCTGCGGCGGGAGTCCTTGGCCAGCTCGGTCGGGTGGACGGCAGGCACATCCTGCGGCGGTGAATTATCGCCGATGCCGACGATCAGGTTTCCCTTGGTGTCAAACACCATGCCACCGCCGCAGTGGGAGGGAGCCTCCGGGATTTCCAGCGGGGTCTCGATGAGGACGACCTCGCTGGCCGGGTCGAGCCCGGCGGCGCCGACGGTGAAACGGGAGAGGCGGAACGTCTTTGAGGGCTTGGCTGGGGAGTAGTAGATGAAAAGGTGGCCCGTGACGGCAAACGACGGATCCAGCGCGAGCCCCAGCGCACCGGAATCCCCGGCCACACGGGCCTTCACGTCGCCGATGAGCGAGGTCGTGCGCGTTGAGGGATCGTATTTTTTCACCCCGCCCGCCCGTTCCAGCAGGTAAATGTTGGCGTTAGTGCCGAAGTCAAAGGCGAGCACATCCCGGGCATTGGGAACGAGGACCTCTTTTTCCCAGCGGCCGGGGTCGATCTCGGCTCCGCAGACGGCGGTCAGGCATAGGAAGGCGAGGGTGGTGGTAATTCTGCAGCGGAACATGACCCGAATGATGCCCGAGACTGCCGCTGCGGGTCAACCCTCAATGCATTTCTAATACAACAAATACGGCTGCCGGGCCGCACGGAAGGAGGCGTGCTGGGAGGCCCACCCCTGGGTGATCTGGCCGGGATGCTGGCCGCGGCGCAGGGCGTTGTAGAGGCTGGCGCTGCCGTAGACCTTGTGGAAGAGGTTCAGCTCGTCGCCGTGCATGCCGTTGACGATGGCTCCGTTCTTGCGGCGGTTGAGTTCGTAGAGCAGGGCGACATCGAGGGTGATGAGGTCCGCCGGACTGTTCGGGCTGATGGCGATGCGGCAGCCACTGAAGCCATCGTGCGAGTAGGGTGAGAACGAGACCCCCGGCCAGCCCAGACGGCTGATGGCGCTGGTAAATTCGTTCGCGTTGATGCCCTGGGCTCCGGCGTATTCAAAGGCGGCTCCGGTTCCGATGCCCACGTCCACCCCGCTGGCCCCGCCGAGCACGCCGGTGGCGGCATAGTAAATGGGGGAGGTGGTTTTCGGGATGTTCGGCGAGGTGGGCACCCAGCCCAGGCCGGTGTGGCCCCAGGACATGTAGCGCTGCCAG
>JANOAS010000266.1:0-3975 GCA_031411255.1 bacterium | reverse complement strand
CGCCATCGCCACGCCCGGCCTGCAATTGATGACGGCCGAGCATCTCAAAAAATACTGGCGCTCCGACGGCTACAGCGACCTCTCCGGCGGCGTGCTCTCACGTCCAGCCATCGTCATTGACAAACCGTGATGCAATCGGCTCTCGAGCCAGCCGTTAGCCAGCCAACCTTTTTTCTTCAATCATGAAATACAATTTCTCCTGCCTCGTCGTTGCAGTGTTGATGACGGCGTCCGCCATCGGTGCGGAGCAATGGGCTGTGTTTGAAACCTCCTACGAGAGCGCGAAAGCCTATCCGAATGCATTCACCGAGGTGGAGGTCGATGTCGTCTTCAAGCAAGGCGACAAGCAATGGAACGTTCCGGCGTTCTGGGCTGGCGGCAAGAAGTGGACAGTTCGTTTCTCGCCGCCGACTCAGGGGCAATACACCTACCGCGTAGAATGCACCGACAAGGCCAATCCCGGCCTCAATGGGAAAGAGCAAACGCTGGCAGTCACAGCCTGCACGGGCGACAACCCACTGGTGAAGCGCGGCCCGTTACGAGTCTCCGCGAACAAGCGCCACTTCGAGCACGCCGACGGCACGCCGTTTTTTTGGCTGGGCGACACCTGGTGGAAGGGACTTTGCAAATGGCTGCCGTGGGACGGTTTTCAAGAGTTCACTGCCGACCGAAGAAAGAAGGGATTTTCGGTCGTGCAGATCGTCTGTGGAACCTACCCGGACGAACCGGGACTGCTGCAACCAAGCTGGGCGAACGAAGGCGGAATGCCCTATTGAAAGAGGATTTCAGCGAAATGAATCCCGAGTATTTCAACTCCGCCGACCGCCGCTTCAAACACCTTGTCGAGGCCGGCATCGTTCCTGCCATCGTCGGCGGATGGGGGCGTGCCGTGAACTTGAACGCCGTCGGGCTTCCCGGCTACAAGCGTCACTTCCGCAATCTGATTGCGCGCTACAGTGCCTATCCCGTGATTTGGATCCTCGGCGGTGAAACCGATAAAACGCAAGGGCCATGGTATGAACTTGCGCAGTATGTGAAGGCAACGGAGCCGTACGGACGCTTGTTAGGGAGCCACACCAGCCATCTGCGTGGAGCGCTGGAAGACCATGTCGCTTTCGATTTTGATATCGACGCGACCGGGCACAACTCCTGGGCCACGGTGAACGAAGTTCTCGGGAGGACCAGGACCTCGCTCAAATTCGATCCCCTCAAACCTTTCGTGAGTGGCGAATCTTGTTACGAACTGCACATGCAGGAGTCAGGGAAATGAAGACACGCTAGAAAGCACCGGCAAGCACGGCTTCGAGGACCGGTGTCAACATATGAGGCTGACCCTGCTGAAGATGGAGGGCCACGGACCGGTTCCGGGAATGACGCCGCTCCCGGCGGAGGGGCCTGCGCTGGGGGGAAAACCCGGGGAAGCAACCCGCCGACCTGACGGTTCTGCCTTTGACGAAGTGGCGCCCGCGTCCCTGCCAGACGGCGCTCCAGCTGGCTCTGCTGCGTCATTGTGACATGCCGCAGTGGCAAAAACCAAGGCGGCTCCGCCTTTTCTGGCAGCTGCGGCGGCTTTCTCCGGGGCCTCAACGGCATTTCGCCCCGCTGCTGCGGCTTGCCCTGACACCGCGGTCCATGCACGCGGAATTGTAGCGGCTTTTCCGGGTCTGTCATGGTTACAGGGGCGGAAAAAGGCGTTACAGACCCGGAGAAAGCCGTTGCAGAGGGGGCAGAAGCCGTTGCAGCGACCCAAAAAGCCGCTGCAGCAGGAAGGGAAAGCAACCCCAAACCCGGTGGATTCAGTGGACCGCCAGGCCACGGCACCCGGGCGCCAGATCGAATCCGGCAGCGGGAAAGGCAAAAGGAATCAACCTGCCAGCCTGACGGTCCCTGCCGCCCTGGGCCGCCGGGCATCATTATCCATCGACTACCCGCTGCCAAAGGGGGAGGCTAATTGACGCCATCCGCCGCCCCGGGAGGGTTGTTCAATGCGGGCCGGTTCCTCGCGCGGGATGCACCACCCCCGTCCCTTGCCTTTTCCCATGGGGAACCCCAATGGCAGGGAAGGCGGCACCGCTTTCCCTGCCCGCACCATTTTTCTCCGCGATTTTCCACCGGAAGTCCGCTTCCGGGTGAATATTCGGGGGCGGGGGGACGTCCACCCTCGCGATCCCAACCTCCATTTTATATGAAACGCATTCTGTTCACCTCCCTCTTCACCTCCACCGGGCTGCTCCTGGTCTCGTGCGACCAGAAACCCGCCGCCACGGCACCGGTGGCACCTGCGCCCGCAGCCGTCCCGGCGGCACCGGATGAGACGGCGGCTCTGGAACGCGAGATAGCCGCGCTGAAAGTGCAGGAGGCCACCCTTCAACTGCAGATGCAGCAGGAGCGCGTGGCGGCGGAAAAAGCGGCGCTGGAAATCGAGAGGGAAGCGCTGGCCAAAGAAGGGGCCGCGCTCGCCGAGCGGGCGGCAAGACCGGCCGGCGCCACGCCCGCCCCGCCTCCGGTGATCAAGCGTCCGCTGCCGGTGGAGCCGGTCGAGACCCCCGCGGTGGCCGCCGGCGCGCGTGACTTCCAGATGTTTTACGAAGGCCTCGCCCCCTACGGCAGCTGGCTGGAGACGTCCCAATACGGCTACGTCTGGCGGCCCGAAGCCGGCCGCACGGAGGGCTGGCGGCCCTACACCCGGGGACGCTGGGCGGACTCGGATGAAGGCTGGACCTGGATTTCCGAGGAGCCCTTTGGCTGGGCCACCTACCACTACGGGCGCTGGGCGCTGCTGAAGAAGCACGGCTGGATCTGGGTGCCGGGGGACACATGGGCCCCCGCCTGGGTCACCTGGCGGAACAATGAGGACGCTGTCGGCTGGTCCCCGCTGCCGCCGGAAACGCTCTATGCCGAGGAGACCAGCTTTGGCCCGGACGTGGACGAGGACTACGGCATCAGCCCGGATTCTTACACCTTCATGCCGGTGCAGTATTTCGATGAGCCGGTCGTTTCCCACTGCCGGCCGGTGGCGGAAAACAGGGGCTTCTTCAGCGCCACGATCGCCATCACCAACATCATCATCCGCGCCGCCGGAGTCACCTGCCGCGGACCCGAGCCCCGCTGGGTGAACAGCCACACCCCGCGCCCGATGAAACGCTACCAGCTCGAGCGCGACCGCGACCTGAAGGACCGCCACGACTACCGCCCCCGCGTGGACAACGACCGCCTGAACTGCTACGCCCCGCTGGTGAAGACTTCCTGGAATGCCGGCATCCGCCCCTCCCGCCTGCAAGGCCGGCTGGAGGACACGAGCATCGTGCGGCGTCTGGAGTCCTTCCACGCAGATCTCGGCCGCCGCTTCAACGACGAACACGAGGAGCGCCGCGAGCGCGCCATCACCGTCATGAAGGCGGAGCCCGTGCGCCAACTCGTCACCCGGCATGAAGACCTGGAAAAACTCCGCTCCCGCCAGGAACAGCTGGAAGAGCGCCAGCATGGTCGCGGCAAACCCGGCCTGCCCATCATCCCAGTCCGTAGCGACGCCGACCCGCGCGACCCCGACAACCGCCAGCGGCTCGAAGCCGCGCGCGACGAACTGAAAAAGCGCCAGGACCAGATCGAGCGCCTGCGCCAGGAACGTGAGGGCGGCGCCGGCAAGCCACCCGGCGGCCCCCAGCTCCCGCCGCTCGGCAAACCAGTCATCGAGCCCGGCCGCGGCGACAAACCCGGACAACCCGAACCCGGCCACGACCGCCCGCGCACGGACAAACCTCGCGGCGAGCTGCCGCCGGTCATCACGCCAAAGCCCGGCGACGTCACACCCGAGCCCACTCCAGAGCGCCCACGCACAGAAAAACCTCGCGATGAAATGCCGCCGGTCATCACGCCAAAGCCCGGCGACGTCACACCCGAGCCCACTCCAGAGCGCCCACGCACAGAAAAACCTCGCGGTGAAATGCCGCCGGTCATCACGCCGAAACCCGGCGA